>PKTC01000248.1 GCA_002869305.1 Marinilabiliales bacterium | reverse complement strand
TAAATTTTAAATCAGTACCAGCATCTAATTTTACCGATAATGGAACATTAATAGCGCCAACATATAAAATAGCAAGTTCACTCATTACCCAGTAATTTCTACCTTCGGATAAGAGGGCTATACGATCTTCTTTCTTAATGTTAAGACTTATTAATCCGGTTGCTAGTATTTGAGTTCTATTCCGAACCTCATTGTATGTTAAAGAGTCATACTTACTTGTTTTCTTTTCCCACAGAAAAGGATTTTCAGAAAATTTACTTACACTGTTTTCGAAAAGATCAATAATCGTAGTCATATTTTAGTATTTAATATTTTGATCTCACAATTTAAAAAAAATACACAACATGCAATCACTAAATTTCAAGTATTGTAAGGTATGAATCGTATTAGTCAAATAATCAGGTAATTAATTAGGGTTTGGTTTAGTATTTCTACACTTTGGAATGCATAAATATTTTAGATACAGAAATTTATGCATATTATATTTGAATCTCATGAGTATTTTTATTTATCTTTGTATTAGAAACTCAAAATCAACGTTTAATCCAATTTTATATGAGAAAGATATTAATAGCACTCAGTTTAATTGTAGTATTCAGTTCAGGTTGTAATATGTTTGGTAAGAAAAAACGTGCAGAACAAGCTAGAATCGAAGCTCAAAGAAAGAAAGACAGTATTGCAACCGCTCAGAAAAAAGCAAAAGCTTTAAAGATTAAAAAGCAAAAAGAAGAGCAAGCTAAGAAAGATTCTATTAAAAAAGCTGAGGAAGCTCGAAGAAAATTGTACAAATTCCATGTAATAGTAGGAAGTTTTAAAACACCTCAGTATGCAACAGCATATAATGATTTAATTGCGAAGAAAGGTTATCAGACAGAATTATTAACGAATAGTTATAATTTCCAAATGGTAAGTATAGGGGCATTTAAATCATGGAGAGAAGCGGTTGTAGAGTTAAATAAAGCTCGAGAAGCCATTGAACCAACTTCGTGGATATATATTAGACAATAAAGAAAATACATAATATTGATAAAGGGCTGACAATTATTGTCGGCTCTTTTTGTTTTTATTTTATTAACAATTATATAAAACATTTTTTTTTTAGTAATTAAATAATAGTTTTGATTTTCACTTTTAAAAAATTAATTAAAATTTAAATAATGGAACAAGTTAAACGGATGCTGAATGATTCTGCATTAATGAGATGGGGAGCTATAATTCTTATTAGTGTAGTTATGTTTTCAAGTTATTATTTTTATGATGTATACTCAGGAATAAAAGGAATGCTTCAAGCAGAAACTGGTTTGTCAAATACTGATTACGGAACCATGTACGGAGCATATTCTTTTACAAACGCTTTCCTACTTATGGCTTTCTTCGGCGGTATAATATTGGATAAATTAGGGATACGAAAAACGGGATCTTTATTTATCACTTTTTTAACTGTAGGAGTATTTTTTACAGCGTATGGTGCAAGTTACATGTACAAAGAGAGTAGCATCTATGGTTTTATGAATTCTTTCTTAACAAATTATTCNGGTATTAGGACGTGTTTTGTTTGGTTTAGGAGCTGAGACATTCTATGTGGTTATAAATAAAGTTATTGCTAAGTGGTTTAAAGGTAAGGAACTTGCACTTGCTTTTGGAATCAGTCTTGCTTTTGGACGTTTTGGAACAGCAGCAGCTTTCATGTTATCTCCAAGAATCGTTGAAGGTGCTGAAAAATGGACCACTGCGGGTTGGTTTGGTGTTATGTTAGCATTAATAGGGTTCATTGCATTTTTTATTTATGCCATTTTTGATCTTCGATTTGATAAAGTTGCAGGAGATCAGACAGAAGAAGAAGAAACTGAAGATTTTAGTTTTAAGGATTTCGTATTATTAATGAAAAACAAATCATTTATTTACATTACGCTATTGTGCATTCTTTTTTACTCAGCCGTGTTCCCATTTTTAGGATTTGCAGCCGACTTTTTACAAAATAAATTTGGATTTTCTGAAACTCTTGCAGGAGATGTTACCACAATTTTACCTTATGGAACAATCTTGTTTACACCCTTATTTGGATGGTTTACAGATTTTAAAGGTAAAAATGCTTCTGTGATGATTATAGGTTCAATTTTACTTATTATCGTTCATCTGACATTTTCATTAACAAGTTTATCTCCATATGTTCCTTTGTTTTTGCTTGGAGTAGCGTTTTCTTTAGTACCTGCTGCCATGTGGCCTTCAGTTGCCCGTATTGTTGAAGAAAACCGATTGGGTACAGCTTATGGATTTATGTTTACAGTGCAAAACTTTGGATTGATGGGTATTCCTATGATAATGGGTAAGGTACTTGACTCAACCAATAAAGGAATTACTCCACAAATGGTAAAAGACGGAGTAGCAAGTTACGATTATACTTATACAATTCTAATGCTAGCGGTAATAGGAATTTTAGGAATTGTATTTGCTGTTTTATTGAAAAGAGAAGACAAAGTTTCAGGGTTTGGATTGGAGTTGCCTAATAAAGCTGAAAACAGATAAACATAAAATTTTGTTAAGCGCTCAGAATTGAGCGCTTTTTTTATAATTAAAATTAGATGTTATTTAAAATGTTTTAATAAACAATTAATTATTTTAAATTCGCATGGTATTTTAAGAATAATCTATTAACTAAATAAATTATGACAGAAACAATAAAGAAAACATTAAAAGATTCTGCCGCTGTACGCTGGGTCGTATTAATTCTAATTAGTGGTTTAACTTTTGGTACATATTGGTTCCAGGATTTCTTCTCAGGAATTAAGCCATTAATGATCACTGAAATGGGAATTACAAGTAGCCAGTTTGGTACATTAATTCAATGGACAACATGGGCGAACGTATTCGGAATGATTATTATTGGTGGTATAATTCTTGACAAGTGGGGTATCAAAAGAACCGGAATTGTATTTGGTTTGCTAGCTACAGTTGGAGCATCTTTAACAGCTTTAGGTGCGGCTGG
>PKTC01000051.1 GCA_002869305.1 Marinilabiliales bacterium | reverse complement strand
GTCCCTGGCTGAACAAGATATTTCTCGGCAAGCGATGTTATCGTCCAGGTACCTGTAACATTTTCTGTACTTTCCGGAATATTATCCAATACACCAGTAATTATTACCTCGGCAGTTGTTTCATAAGCAGGAATAGTTGTAGGTTCAATTATATAACTATGCTCATCTGCTGTTCCACCAGTAAACACAGGAGTGAATGTTAGAGATTTAGTAATAGGTTTATTAAGAGTAATAGTCGCAACCACTGCCGTTTGACCTTCAACAACAGTAGCATCCACTGCCGTAAAAGTTACAGTAGGATAACTAGCATCTGGTTCTACGATTGATTCTGGGTCTACAGAAGCCGTATCGCATGAAACAATAGCCATAGCAAGAATCGCAAGTCCGATTATATTATATTTAAGATATTTTCTCATTTTATATTGTTTTAATTATTTAAAATAATTAGGTATTAAATTATCATCCTAGAATGTCGGTGTAAATACCTCATGAAAAATTCTGGATCCGGTATCCCGTGTGTAATAATAATACAAGTATATTTCTCCTGTTGTTTCATCAAAATGAGAAACCAAAGAAGGATCTCTAGGATCACCCATTTTAACCTCATCATCCCAATCATCCGGATCAACTTCATAAGTAATACTGTTATCTGCATTAACTGTTATCCAACATTTTACATCATCCCATATAGCAAACCATGTTAAACATTTTCTTCCGGTTATAGCAGTAAGATCTTTCTGCCAGTTATCTTCCGAAACACCAGCTGTAGGATGCGAATAATATGTATAAACATCGTATGTGCCTTCGTATGGATTAGGCGAAACATAGTTTAAAGTAATTTGAGCAGATTTACCACTTGCTATTACCTTAGAATCACCATCGGCTACAACTATATCCAAATTCAATACAGGAGCTACATAGTTCTCAAACTCAGGAGTACCGTCCATTGGTGGTGTATTTCCTGCAGTTAACATTGTAATATCTAACAGTCCTATGTAATTGTTCTCTTTTGTAAGCTTAATTGTATTACTAGGTAATACATAATGTACACCATCTAGCGCTGTTGAGCTTGCATTAGCTTCAACTGTTATATCTATATCAGATGAGATATCCTTAACTGAATGTCCTTTTACCATCATTTTGATAGTCCTATCATAAGCATCACCATTAGCCAGGCCCATAAGATCTATCTTAGTTAGCTCAAATGCAGCAAAATTAGATCCTTGATCATTTTGATCAATATCTGCCTCATCATCTACTAAGCAAGAATTAAACAAGCTTAAGCTTAATAGAAATAGTAGTATATATTTTATCTTTTTCATATTTATTTATTTTTATAAATTACTATAATGCCCAAAATATTTTGGCTGTAAATGCATCAGGCTGATCAGGTAAATTCCCTCCGTTAGCTGATACTTCGCCTGAAGGCCAGTAAATCCTTACAGGCCTATCAGTTGTACTAGCCTGACGCGAAATTGGTAGGTTACGAGGATACCCAGTTCTACTATAGTCGAACCAGGATTGCTCAGCTGTAATACCGTTCATAGCAATCCATTTTTGAGTAATAATAAGTTCTTTGTTTGAAATACCGCCAATACCCCATGCAACAAAACCTACGGGTTGTGAAATATAAGTAGCAGCGCCGGGAGCTCCTAAGCAATCGAAAGAGGCTTGAATTCCATTTTCATATAAGGTTTGTGCATTTCCTAAACCAGTGATAGTTAAAGCTGCTTCGGCCTGGTTGAAGTATGATTCAGCAAGTGTAAAGATTATTGCATCCATATTAGGACTTTTTAGGATTCCAGGACCAATATTGGAAACTAAATCTGCCACATATGCGTCAACCACAGGATTATCGTACTCATGAGCTAAAAGCCCTTGAGGAACACCTAAGTGTCCAGTTGCAGGCTGCTCATAAATATAATCAATTCTAGGATCATTTAAACCCTGTAAATAAGTTATAATATAATCACTTGCGCAGGTAGCATCATTGTCCATTGCCGCTGTACCACCTACGTCCCAGCCATAAGTATTCCACGTTGGATTTTGCTTACCTTCCTCTTGCAAGTAACCAGGGTTAACACCAACATCGCCAGTAATAAAACCAGAACCTTCTGCTATAATAGCATTAACTTCATCTTGAATATAAGCAGTTCTTCCAGTCATATCAATTTGGCGAGTTAGAATTCTCATCTTAATAGTATTTGCAAATGCTTTCCAATCATGCATTTCACCGCCAAAAATTATATCATCATTACCCGGCACAATTGCAGTTTCAACAGCATTGTCAATTAAGTCAATAGCAGAAGTTAACTCAATAATTAAGTCATCATAAATTTCTTGAGCATCATCATACGCAGGTGTTGCTTCAGCACCTCTTTGTAATGCCTCGAAATATGGCACATCTCCATAAAAGTCAACAAGTAGTTGGAAATGATACGATTGCATAATTTTAGCGATTGCAACATAGTATACATACTCTTCATCTTCAAGATTTTCTAGTATTTGATACTGTGTTAATGGCTCAGAATAAGAATCGTTAAATATTCCACGATAAAAAGATGTATTCACCAGGTAATTAAATTCATTCGTATACCAAGAATAACCATCCGCCTGGCTCCAGTTATACATCATCAAATTTCCAAGAGTATTTGCTCTTCTTGATCCTTGAATAACATCTGCTGTGTATTTCATAGCAGTAGGAAGAATTAAATCAGGTGATACTGTTGAAGGATTATTTGGATCAACATTTACATCCAAATAGTCTTCACTACATGATGCTAGTAGTATAACTACTAGAATCAGGTTTGTAAATTTTATTAATATATTTTTCATATTTATTTAGTATTTAGAACTCAATATTTAAGTTAAATCCATAAGATTTAGTTGGAGGAGAAGTAAAATATCCACCAATACCAATTGCATTGTTTAATACCTCTGTTGAATTGTTAAATTCCGGGTCAGCAAATCTGTTTTCTTCGGGTAACCACGTCCAAGGGTTTCTTGCAATAAATCCAACAACTACTTTCTTAAGAGGTGTTTTACTTATAATTGATTTAGGTAATTCATAATTTACAGCTAATTCTCTAACTTTTAAAGCAGTAGCGTCTTTTACATAATTAGATTTTACCGTACTGTAAATATCTTTCCAGTAGTTCATATTACCACCGCTTACCATTATATCCGTATTTTCAACATAAACTGGATTATTTTCAGTTCCTGTGTTAATTACTGAATTTGGAATAACAAAATCTTGTCTGTTTGAAGATACACTAGCCATTGACCTACCAGTAAATTCCATTACATCAGAACCTTGTTCATAATATACATGGCCTGTTCTGTAATCAATAGTAGCTGATAAAGAAATTCCTTTCCAGCTCATCACGGAGTTCAAGCCAAGAATATAATCAGGAGTAGTTTTACCTAATGAATGAACACCTTCTTCCGTTAAAGGTATTCCACTATTTGGATCAACTACGATATGCCCGTTTGGATCAGTTTTATATATGTTCGCTTTTATTTGTGGGAAAGCTTCCCCAACAACAGCATAAATACCACGCTGACCTGTTGCAGAAATTGCAATTTCATCAAGTCCTTCATAAATTTCGTCAACAATAGTTTCACTGTTTGAATAGTTTAGGCTTAAATCCCATTTGAAATCTTGAACCTTAAGAACAGTTCCGCTTAAAGCTAATTCAATACCACTGCTCGTTAATTGACCAATATTAGTTAGAAAAGAGGTCGCACCCGATGTAATTGAAGGTGTTGTTGCTGTAATTAAATCTGTAGTTACTGTCTTAAACCACGAAAAGTCTAAGAACAATCTACCGTTTAAGAAACCTAAGTTTAGACCAAGCTCAGTAGTATTTAATTTCTCCTTTTTTATTTCAGAGTCAACTGCAACAGGATCTATGTAAAAGCCATTTATTCCACCATATGGAAATCCTTCCGCCTGGCTATATGTTTCACTAATTCCGTAAGGATTTAAATCATTATAAACTGTAGCATTAGAAACAGTAACTTTAGCAAAAGTTAAAATATCGCCAGATTTTAAAACTTCAAAGGCATCTGTTGCAACAAAAG
Organism: Marinilabiliales bacterium; assembly: GCA_002869305.1. Taxonomy (GTDB): domain Bacteria; phylum Bacteroidota; class Bacteroidia; order Bacteroidales; family UBA12077; genus UBA12077. The sequence continues at coordinate 4,105 of PKTC01000051.1, read as the reverse complement.
ATAAACCAACTGCCGGGTAGAAATAACTTCTATTATTTTTATCAAGAGTTGAAGTCCAGTCCTGACGCCCAGAAAGGTTTAAGAATAAATAATTGTTATATCCTAATGTAAAATCGCCAAATAAACCATAGTTTATTCGTTCATACTGATCGACATAGGCCGTACCATCATTAAGTACAGGAGATAAACCACCTGTCCCGTTAGAAAGGTCATAAAAATCAGGGATACTTAAATTATCAGCTCGCATACCTGTGCGAAGATTAAAAGCAGTTTGGTTAGTACCACCTAGTATTGCCTTTAACGTAAATGCGTCAGCAAATTTGAAGTTTCCGGTAAAAAGTGCATCAAAGTTGTATGATTTAAGCTCAAAAGTAGTTTCTTCTACAAAAGAATTTACTTTTTTATGCTGAGGTTGTAAATCTTTATCATACTCTTGTTCGGCGCGCCAGTTAGTGCCATTACCCCATGCATTGTTTATGGATGCTCTACCTGTGAAATTTAACCACTCCACGATATCCCAGGATAGGTTAAGGTTTCCAACAATTCGGTTAGTTTCATCCATATCTCTGTTTGTTCCAATAGCCCAATATGGATTCTGATAATATGCATTGTAATAGTTATCAGCATAAGCATAGCTTTCTGGATTATCCCAATCTTTATAAGAAGAAAGAGGTATATTAGCCGGTGTATTTAAAACAAACCAATACAAGGGTCTGTTTTGGTCACCAATTTGATCACCAACTACATCAGTTTTATCAGTAAAGTAACTTGCATTTACTCCTAACTCAACTTTACCAATCTTTTTACTAGCGTTTACTCTAAATGTATTTCTTTCGTATGTATCATCAAGAACAATACCTGTAGCTCTTTGATCACCGAAAGAAGCATAAAACTTACTATCTTCAGTACTACCGGTAATATAAACTGTATTTGTTGTTGTATTACCTTTTTCGAAGAAATCCAATAAGTTATCTTTAACTGGAGCGTAAGGTACCATTTGAGTTTCTAGAACATAATCTTCTGGCATGGTAGGTCCAATCTGACGCAACTGTCCATCAAAACGCGGCCCCCAGTTCGTATTTTCAACTGGGTCATATAAACCACCCCAGCCAGTTCCATATTCTGTCTGGAAATCTGGCATATAGGCTACCTCTTCAATAGTATATGATGAGTTGATACCTACTGTGAATTTATCAGCACCTTTACCTGTTTTTGTAGTAACAATGAGTGCACCATTACCGGCTGCAGATCCATAAAGAGCCGCTGCAGTTGCACCTTTAAGTACACTAATATTTCCGATATCATTTGGGTTTAAGTCATCAAAAGCAGCTGCAGAAGCAATTGATCCGTCAATAACTATCAAGGCAGAGTTATCAGCGCTAATTGAGCGTAAACCTCTTAATAATATTTGAGAGCTTGGATTAACGCCATTGTCTTGTACGTTAATTTGCAGACCTGCTACCTTCCCTGCTAATGCAGATGCAGCTCTTGTTGGAGCAACTTTAATCAAGTCATCATCAACTACTTTCTGCGTTTGATAAGTAACCTCTCTCTTTTCACGCTTAATACCAATCGCTGTTACAACTACCTCATCCATTTTAAGTATAGCAGACTCTAATTGAATGTCGATAACAGAACGACCAGCAATAAGCACTTCTTGAGTTTTCATTCCAACGAAACTAAAAACTAGAGTTTGAGCATCGTTAGGAACTGTTAATAAATACTTTCCATTCATATCAGTTGACGTCCCAATGATTAGGTTATCTTTAACCGCAACTGACGCTCCTGGGATAGATAAACCGTCTTCTGCACCGGTTATCGTGCCCGAGATTTGCATTTGAGCTTTTAAGGAAAATCCTACAAATAGCATTAATGCAAGAAAAATTGTTAGTTTTTTCATAAAATAGATTTTTAATTAATTTTTAGGGATAAGAAAAAAGGTTATATGACAGGTACCATATAAAACAAAATGAAGAGTATATTATCGTCATTTATGAACCTAAAATTTTTATAATATATCTGTCATACAAACCTTAGATTTTATCAGCGCTAAAGTATTCCGAGTTCACAGCACTTAAAAATAAAATCAAGCTATGCAATAACTTATTACACTTGCAGCATTATTTGAAGGCTAAATAGCATTTATTAGCATAAAATGCCATTCATATTTGGCAAAACAGGAGTAAGAAAGTTCTGTTTGGGCACTTTATAGACTTTTTCTGGTTACTGGTATGATTTTTTTTGTCATTTGTTTAACTTTTTTTTAACTATGTAAAAAAAGAATTACCATTACAGGTTGATTAAGTTAAATAGGATTCTTCATGAACCGAAAAAGTATTAGAATATTATATCATATCCTATTTTGGATTGTGTTTGCTTTATTACTTCCAATTTGGTACAATGATTTTTATTCACTTCGTGATTTGAAAAATCTAATTACTGGGCTCACCGGCCTTCCCGGTTTTATATTAGGATTGTATTTTATTGTTTATTATTTGATTCCTAACCTACTTATAAAAAAACAAAAATACTTTCTATTTGCACTTATATATGTATTTGTAGTTATTGGTCTTACTTTTCATGATATCCTTGCATATAGGTATTTTTTATTACCAAATTGGGACCCTCAATTAATAAGCAAATATGAAACTTATATATTTAACAAGGATCATATACTTCGAGTATTTATAATGATGCAAACCCAAATTTTTATTTTTATTTCTTTAAAATACCTAAAAAATTACATTGAGAGCTACTTTGAAAAAGAAAAACTTAAGGCAAAAATGACTGAAACAGAATTAAATATGCTAAAAGGACAGATTCATCCTCATTTTCTATTTAACACTTTAAATAATATTTATACACTTTCTATAGATGCAGATAACAATGAAATTTCTAAGTCAATTGAAAAATTATCTGAATTCCTGAGATATACTATTTACGAATGTAAAAACAAAGTTATTGCTTTGGAAAAGGAAATTTCTATCATAAAAAACTACATAGAACTGGAAAAATTAAGATACTCCAAGTTAAACCTATCTATTTCGTTTCCAAAAACATCAAACTATATTTATGTTATTCCAATGATGTACTTTACATTTGTTGAAAATGCTTTTAAACACGGTACAAGTAAATCAATTAAGGATAAATGGCTTGATATAAAACTGGAAATTTTAGATGATGAGATGTTATTTGTAGTAAAGAATAGTAAAAGTGAAAATTTACAATCAGATCCTCTAAACTATTCAAATGGAATTGGGCTTGAAAATGCAAAAAAAAGATTAGATCTCTATTTTGGACAGGGCAATTATAATCTTGATATTAAAAATCGAGATAACTCTTTTGAAATTAATCTGTGTCACAAAATTCTAGACAATAATGGTAAAGTGCTTAATTATAGATGATGAACCGTTAGCCAGAAAGCTAATTAAGAATCATTTGGAACATTTTAAACAATTTGAAATAGTTTGTGAATGTGAAGATGTAATACATGCCTCATTAGTCTTACAAAACAACCACATTGATTTAATGTTTCTAGATATCCAGATGCCAGAGATAAATGGAATTGATTTTCTTAAATCTCTTACCAAAAAACCAAAAGTAATTATAACCTCTGCATATAAAGAATTTGCAATTGATGGCTTTGATTTGGACGTTTTGGATTTTCTTCTAAAACCAATTAGTCTGGATCGGTTTTTTAAGGCAATCAACAAATACCTGGATTCCTGCTCAGAAAAAAATCTAAGTTCAGGTAGTCATAAATCGGTAATGGAAGAATCATCTATCGACGACATTTTAATAAAGGATAATAATAAGACCTTTCGTATCAATCCAATGGATATTCTTTATATAGAAGGAATGAGAGAATATATAAAGATCATAACCAAAACTGAAAATATTATATCCAAAACCAGTTTAATCAAATTCTATGATCAATTGCCTAAAGATTCTTTTATGAGAGTGCATAAATCTTATTTAGTCAACCATAAAAAAAGAAAATCCTTTACTTCATCTTCAGTTGAAATTGGCAGTAAAAAAATTCCTATAGGAAGAAGCTTTAAGATTTCTACATTAGAAGTTCTAAAAGCTTAAAAAAAGTCAATCT
>PKTC01000366.1 GCA_002869305.1 Marinilabiliales bacterium | reverse complement strand
TATGAGTGTGCCGGAATATCGGCTAAGTACTTGTTCAAACTGATAAAAGGTATTAATTTTTTTTCTCTTGGAAGTATTTCTATAAATGGTTGTGTCAACAGCTGTTCCTATTTCCTTAACTCTGGCAGGGTTATGACCATTTATATTTATTAAATGCTCATTTTGTTGGTTGTTTATATTAACATTAATCCAGATCTTTGAATCCCATGGAAATAAAACTTCTATAATTGAAAATACCTCTCCGATATGTGCATTGGTAAAAAAGAAATCTCGCGGTCCATCTGAGAGGCTTTTAATTTTTTTATCAATTTCACTGTTTCCTCCTTCCCAATAAAAATCATGATTATTATTAATAACCGGTATTTCTAAAAACTCAGACAATAATACTATTGCAAGGCTTAACGAAATATTTCCCGGATTTGAACAAACATTGATTAAATAGAGTAGCCTTATCTTATTTTCAACAATATATGTTCCTAGGGAATTAACTATTTCTAATGTTTGATTCCAGAATTTTTCTATTAAATCATTGTATGTTTTACTTCCTCTTTCTAATTTGGTAAAAAAGAATTCTTTGTATAAATCCCATTCATCAAAACCCTTAATAAGCGACAATTCATATCTTTTTACACCTTTTGGTACTATTTTCTCTGCTTCTGGAAAAAACTTACCACCTATGTAATGTATTTTAGCTCCAGTAAACTTTTTACTAAATATTTTTGTGTACTTTTCAACTTCTATACTAACTCCATCAATCGAATACTGATATGTAATAAATGATATATTGCTTTTACACATATATGCTTTGAAATCCTCGTAAGTGCCGATAAATCTTTTTTGTGGAGTTTTTCTATTTTCCTTAATCTTGTCTAAAAATATTCCTAAATCAAACCATGTTTGTATATTTTCATCTTTCAATTTATTAAGTACTTTTTTTATACTTCCCTCTGATGTTTTCATAACCAAATTTTTAACGTTTTATAAGTTATGAAAAAAATACATAGCAGAGAAGTAATTTTGAACTAACTTTGTCCTCCTGAAAATGAAAATGAAAATGAAAATTGTTACTTATTGGAAACCTTTTATAATAGCCTTAGTAATTCTTTATGGTAGTATTACTAGTAGTAGTAATTTAAATAAATTTGATTTAATACATCTTGAGCATCTGGATAAATTAGTTCATTTTATTCTTTATTTTGGCTTAGGATTAACTTTTTTTACTTCAATTAAAAAGAATATTTTCATTTCGAAACGTGATATTACATTTCTAACCTTAGTTTTGGTCATCTCATATGGAGTAATAATGGAAGTTTTACAGTTCTATTTTACTATAGATAGATCAGCGGATATCATGGATGTTCTTGCCAACAGCTTAGGTTGTATTTCAGGAATTATAATTTATCCGCTATTACATAAAATTAAATTAACCAGATATTTATAAGGCTATTTTTCCATTCGATTCTGAAATTTGCTTAGCCAAATTTTCAATGGTTTCTTTTTCAAATAGTTGATGCAGTTGCATACTTATTGGTAAGTACTTTTTATGAATAGGACATTGCACATCATCATGTTCATTAGAAGAACAAGTACTTAGACCAATTAGGCATTCATCGAATAAATCCAAACCGTCAATTATTTCTATAATTTTTAACAAATTTATTTCTGATGCCGGTTTTGCAAGAGAAAATCCACCATTTGGACCTTTTGTAGAATTTAATAATTTATTCTTTGCTAATATTTGTAGTATTTTGCCTAAAAAAGGTGTTGGAATATTTAATTCGTTTGAAACTTCCTTAATTCCAATTTTCTTCTCACTTTCATTATGTAGAGCAATGTAGATTATTCCACGAATAGCATATTTACATGTACTAGATAACATATTTTATATTTTAATTAACGGGTATCTTTTCTATTCTTCTTAAATGTCTGCCACCTTCAAATTTAGTAATTAAAAAAACATTTATTATCTCTAAAGCTAAATCGAAATCTACAAAACGAGCAGGTATCGAACAAACATTTGCATCATTGTGTAATCTTGCCAATTCTGAAATTTCCTTATTCCAACATAAAGCAGCTCTAACTCCCTGGTATTTATTTGCAGTCATGTTAATTCCATTGCCACTTCCACATAAAGTAATACCAAATTTATGAATTCCTTCATTTACTGCCTTCGCCAATGGATGAGCGTAATCAGGATAATCTGTACTTTCGTCTGAATATGTTCCGTAATCCTTTATTTCATAGCCTTGCTTAACCAATTCTATTACTAAATTTTCTTTAAATTTAAATCCAGCATGATCTGCGGCAATTCCTAAAGAAATTTTTTTCATAACAAGTAATGTGCTTTATTTACACTACAAAACTAGCTATTTTATTCTTATTTTTTGTTTCAAACAATAACTTACTTAAAATATGAATTTTATATAACTTTATTTATATAAATATTTTATTTAAATGGCCTAATGCTTTTATAAAGAAGTATGAAAGCTATAATGTAATATTTTAACAGAATGTTAATTAAAGTCGATAAAAACTTATAATTTATATTTTGATTTGTACATGTTCTATAGTATATATAAATATTAGATTAATATCAAAAATTATTTTTTAGTTTTGACCCATAAAAATTGAACAATATTTCAACATGATTTGTGTAACAAATTGAAAGTTTTTATTAAGATTAACAGCAATTAACAAGCTGTTAATAAAATATTTATTTATATATATATCAATTATTTATAAATAATTTGTCTGTTAAAAAAAGTTTTAAATCTTTTTGATAACATAAGAAACAAGTAAAACAGTAAATATTTTATAACAGTATTAACAGGATATCATTATTATTATAATAGTTTTAATTAATTAATAATATATAATATATATATATGAGTGTTAACAACATTTCAGTAGAAAAAGGTTTTGTAAATAAGAAGATAGAAGCCGAAAAAGATGTAGTTGAGGAAATTAATAAACTCAAAAAAGAGAAAAACGCAATTATTTTAGCACATTACTATCAAACAGGTGATATACAAGATATTGCAGATTTCGTTGGGGATAGTTTAGCGTTGTCTCAAAAAGCTGCAGAAACAGATGCAAGTATTATATTATTTGCGGGTGTACATTTTATGGCTGAAACAGCAAAAATATTAGCTCCAAATAGTAAAGTGTTAATTCCTGATTTAAATGCAGGATGTTCTTTGGCAGATTCTTGCCCACCTAAAGAATTTAAAAAATTTATAGATGAACACCCTGATCATTTGGTTATATCCTATGTGAATACAACAGCAGAAATTAAAACAATGACAGATATTTGTTGTACTTCTACAAATGCATTAAAAATAATAGAATCACTTCCAAAAGAGCAAAAAATTATATTTGCTCCGGATAGAAATTTAGGAAGTTATATAAAAAGGATTACTGGGAGGGAAGATATGGTTATATGGAATGGTGCATGTCATGTACATGAGGAATTCTCTCTAGAATCAATTCTTGAATTGAAAAAAGAATATCCAAAAGCAAAAGTAATATCACATCCGGAATGCCAAAAGCCAATACAATTAATCTCTGATTTTGTAGGATCAACCGCTGCATTATTAAATTACACAAAAACAGATAATAGCAGTGAATATATTGTTGCAACAGAATCAGGAATATTGCATCAAATGAAAAAACAAAATCCAGAAAAAACTTACTTAGTAGCACCACCAAAAGATTCTACTTGTGGTTGTAATGATTGTAATTTTATGAAATTAATAACAGTTAATAAAATATACAATACTTTAAAGTATGAAATGCCGGAAGTTACACTTAGCCAGTAAATTATTCAAAAAGCCAAAAGATCTATTGATACTATGCTGGATATTTCAAAGAAATTTAATTTATAAATTAAACCTATAAGTTATGCATAAGCAGGGAAAATCTCCTTGCTTTTTTTGTACTTTTATATTCGATGAAAACAGAATATTTTATTCGTATAAAATTTGTAGTAATACTTTTAATCATTAGTAATATATCTATAGCACAGATAGATACTATTGAAAGTACAAGACAATTCAAAGTTTTTAAATACCCGAACGGTACTATAGCAAGCCAAGGCTATTTAGAAAATAATAAGCCAATAGGTTTTTGGAAATCATATTACATTACTGGCATAAAGAAATCTGAAGGTGTTTGGAAAGCAAATAAATTAGACAGTATTTGGATATTTTATGATCAAGTCGGCGATACTACTGAAAAGATTAGTTATTATCTCGGCAAAAGGAATGGGTATCAGTATAAATATTTTAGAAATGAGGAAAATAAGAATATAATAAACTCAAAGGATTTATACATAAATGGACAAAGAAATGGGGATTCTTATTATTACTATAATAATGGAAAAATAAAGAAGAGTATACCATATTTAAATGATAAAAGACACGGTCTAGGATTTGATTATGACTCATTAGGAAACATTATTACGATAAGCAGATATAGAAAAGGTGAAATTATTGTTCAGGAAAATATTAATAGATATGATAAAAAAGGAGAAAAGGATGGAGTTTGGAAAGAATTTTATTTAAACGGAAATATAAGGGAGGAAAAAAATTATACAAATGGTAGATTGAATGGTTATTATAAAAGATACAATAATGAGGGAGGGTTGGTTAATAGTATTAAATATAAGAATGGCGAAGTAGATTTTACATCAAAGGATTTCGAAAGTAATGTTGAAATTAAGGAAGAATATAATAATCAAGGAAATTTAGTTTTTCAAGGAAGCTTTAAAAAAGAAATTCCTGTTGGTGTTCATAGAAATTTTAATAACGAGGGTAAAGTCATAAAATCGAAAACAATTGATATTAATGGAAAGTTATTATCAGAAGGAATTGTATTACCTAATGGATGGGAAGAAGGCAACTGGGTATTTTATCATGAAAACAATGTTAAAAGAGCAGTTGGGAAATTTACAATGGGAAAAAAAACAGGAACATGGACCTATTATTATCCAAATGGAAAAGTACAACAAACAGGATCATATACTACTGATAAATTGACAGGTATTTGGCGTTGGTATTACGAAACGGGAGAATTATTAAAAGAGGAATATTACATATATGGTAAATTAGATGGAGAAAGTGTTGAGTATTCCGTTTTAGGAGAAATAATTGCTAAAGGCAATTACATTGAAAATAATAAAGAAGGAATTTGGAGTTATGTGGTAGGAGACCAAAAATATTCAGGTAGATATGTCATGGGATTTAGAGATGGAATTTGGGAAAGTTATTATCTTGAAGAAGAAACCTTAAGTTTTAAAGGCAAGTATTTACAGGGAAATCCTGAAGGAAAACATGAATACTTTTATCCTGATGGTACATTAAAAGAAGAACAATTTTACAATGAGGGAAAAAAGATAAGATCATGGTCAAAATATAATGAGAAAGGAGAATTAATTATTGTTGTGCAATATAAAGAAGGAATACCTTACAAAATAAACGGTGAAAAGGTTGAGTTAAAGCAAAACGAAAATTAGTTTTACTAACTTTGGCGATAAATATAATTTAATGGATGATATTGATATAAGAGATTTATCAGCAGGTAATTCCGAGGAATTAACTGATAAGGAGCAGGAATTCGAAAAAAAACTTAGACCTTTAGATTTTAAAGATTTTAAAGGACAATTAAAGGTTGTAGAAAACTTAAAAGTATTTGTACAAGCTGCAAAAATGAGAAATGAATCTCTGGACCACGTCTTGTTGCATGGCCCACCAGGATTAGGAAAAACAACGCTCGCCAATATAATAGCAAATGAACTGAACGTTGGATTAAAATTAACTTCCGGTCCCGTATTAGACAAACCTGGAGATCTTGCAGGCTTATTAACCAATCTTGAAGAAGGCGATGTTTTATTTATTGACGAGATACATAGATTAAGTCCTGTAGTTGAAGAATATTTATATTCCGCAATGGAGGATTACAAAATTGATATTATGATCGATAAAGGCCCTAGTGCCAGATCTGTTCAAATCACACTAAATCCATTCACTTTAATTGGTGCAACAACTAGATCAGGATTATTAACCAGTCCTTTACGTGCAAGATTTGGAATTAGTTCACATCTTGAATATTATGATTTTAAGATCCTAACATCCATAGTGAAAAGATCTGCAGGAATTCTAAATGTTGAAATTAAGGAAAATGCTGCTATCGAAATAGCTTCTCGTTCCAGGGGAACTCCAAGAATTGCTAATGCGCTTTTAAGAAGAGTGAGAGATTTTGCCCAGGTTAAAGGTGATGGAAATATCGATATCGATATTTCAAGATATGCATTGAATGCTCTAAATATTGATAAACATGGTTTAGATGAAATGGACAACAAAATACTGTTAACTATTATTGATAAGTTTAAAGGAGGACCAGTTGGGTTAACTACTATTGCAACTGCTATAGGTGAAGATTCTGGCACCATTGAAGAAGTTTACGAACCATTTCTTATTAAAGAAGGATACATTAAAAGAACTCCAAGAGGTAGGGAGGCAACTGAAAATGCATACAATCATTTAAATAGAACTATAAACAAAGGTGATCAATCATCGTTATTTTAAAATGAATGTAAAAGAAGAGCTAAAAAAAATAAAAGATTATTTCTCACCAAAGGTTATTGGTGAAATCAATGATGTTTATGTAAAAATTGCCAAAATTAAGGGAGACAAGCTTCCCTGGCACTCGCATAATTATGAAGATGAATTCTTTTATGTTATTGATGGAACATTATTGATGGAGATAGAGGGCCAGAAAATAGTAGAGATGAAACAAGGTGATTTTTATGTTGTTAAGAAAGGAATTAGTCATAAGGTCTCGTCAGAAGAAGAATGCAATATTTTATTAATAGAAAATAAATCAACTGCACATACAGGAAATATCAAAACGGAGATAACAAAAAGCATAGAGGATCAATTAAAGTAAGTGCTAATTAAAAGCATTAGATATTTTTTCCAATGTTTTAATGTCTAAAATTTTAATCTTGCGGCCATTCAAATCAATCAACTTATCCTGCTTAAATTCAGAAAGCAAGCGAATTACAGATTCTGTCGCAGTTCCAACAATATTGGCAAGTTCTTCGCGAGTAAGAGAAATTTGAAGCACATTATCTTCATCTAAATCAAAAGTCTCTTTTAGACTAAGAAGCACTTCAGCTAAACGCTCACGGACAGTTTTTTGAGCAATATCAGTGATAAATGAATTTGCTTCACCTAATTCTTTACACGTTTGCTGCATAATTGCCATTGAGAAGTTACCATTTGTTTTAACAAGATTAATTAACGTTTCACCCGGTATAAAACAGAGCATTGCATCATCAATTACTTTTGCCGAAGAGCACGCTAATTCGCTACTTAGTATGGAGCGATAACCTATAATACTACCTTTTTTAGCAAAAGCAATTATTTGTTCTCGTCCATCAATTCCAGTTTTGAATATCTTAAGAATTCCGGAATTAATGCAATAAAATCCATTGGTTCTACTTCCTTCATGATAAATAACACTGCCACGTTTATAATTATTACAAACTTTTTCTTTTTCTACTAAAGCATGTTCTTCAGGAGTTAGATGCTTAAAAATCGAATCAGCGTTTAAAAAGCAATTATCACAAGCAGGTATATTATCGCGATTTTTCATTTGTAAAATCCCTTAACTTAGTTAAGTGTTTGGAAAACAATAAATTAATAAATATTATAGCGTTTCATTCAAAATGATTAATCACAAAATTAAGTTTTTTGTTTCAATAACAAGAATTTAGTATATAGATTTTAAAACATATATTTGTATTAAATTATATATAGAGATATATAGAAGTATAATAATTTAGAAATAATAGAACTTAAATTATGAAAACATCATTAAATTTAAATTGGTTAAAAGATATGGCTTTTGAAAGCGAGATCAATGGTCATAAAATTGTTATTGACGCGAATGAAACAGTAGGGGGAAATGACAGTGGCCCCAGACCTAAACCTTTTATGTTGCTTGCTTTGGCTGGTTGCACAGGAATGGATGTTGTTTCTATTTTGAAAAAAATGAGAGTGAGATTAGATGATTTTAGTATAGAGGTAGAGGCAAATCTAACTGAGGAACATCCGAAACAATATGACGAAATGAAAGTAATATATAAATTCTGGGGAAAAGATTTACCAAAAGATAAATTAGAGAAAGCAGTTAATTTATCAGACGAGAGATATTGTGG
>PKTC01000539.1 GCA_002869305.1 Marinilabiliales bacterium | reverse complement strand
CAGTATCAAAATGTTTAGCATACATTTTCATTACTTCTGGTTCTAATGCCCAGTTTTCCATAATTTGCGAAGGTAGTTCAACAAAATCCCTTGCAACAGCAGTTCCTGATAACTGATGATATTTGCATTTTGATAGTAATCCGTGCAAAGCATGTCCAAATTCGTGGAAAGCAGTTAAGACTTCATCAACAGAAAGCAGGGCTGGCATATCGCCAATAGGAGCAGTGTAATTGAAATTTGTGGTTATAATCGGATCTACACCTTCCGATTGTTTTCTGAAGGCATCCATCCATGCTCCACTTACTTTACTTTCACGAGGAAACCAATCCATATATAAAATTCCAAGGAAAGAACCATCAGGATTCTGAACTTCAAAAACTTCGACATCTGGGTGGTATTTAGGAACATCAGTTCTCTCAACAAACTGGATTCACCAAAGTTTATTGGCAACTGCAAAAGCGCCATCACGAACATTGTTTTTCTCGAAATAGGGGCGAAGCATTTCTTCGTCTAAATCATATTTTGCTTTACGCAATTTTTCAGAATAGTACCACCAATCCCAATGTGCTAATTTAAAATTACCTCCTTCTTCATCAATTAACTTTTGTAATTCAGCTGCGTCTGCCTTTGCAATTGGCAAAACTTTTTCCCAGATCTTATTCAAAAAGTCAAATACAGTTTCAGGATTCTTAGCCATGTTAACATCTAATACGTACTCTGCATGATTTTTAAATCCAAATAAATTTGCGCGCTCAACTCTTAAAGCAGCTATTCTGGATAATGCCTTCTTGTTATCATACTCATTATCATTATCGCCAAGGTTAATATAGGCAGAATGCAATTTTTGACGTAGTTCGCGATTTTCTGCGTAAGTTAAAAATGGAAGCAGACTTGGTTTATGAAGCGTAAAAATCCATTTACCTTCCATACCTGCTTCTTTGGCTGTTTTTGCAGCTGCCTGGATCACTGATTCTGGCAAACCTGCAAGATCAGCTTCGTTGTCAATAACCATTTTGTAGTTATTGGTTTCTGCTAAGACGTTATCACCAAATTGCAATGATAAAAGTGATAGCTCCGAGTTTATTTCACGAAGTTTGGCCTGTTTCTCAGGATCAAGATTAGCTCCACCACGTTCAAAATCTTTATAAGTCACTTCAAGCAAACGAGCTTGCTCAGGTGTTAAATCCAAATTGTCTTTTTCTTCAAAAACAGCTTTTACTCTTTTAAACAAATCAACGTTCAATGATATATCATCAGTGTGTTTTGATAGTAGAGGAGATACTTCTTTGGCAACATTTTGCATTGCTTTGTTTGTGAGCGATGCATTCAAGTTATTAAAGATATAATCAACCTGTGTTAATAGTTTGCCACTGGCTTCCAACGCTTCTATGGTGTTTTCAAAAGTAGGTGATTCAGGATTGTTAACAATTTCTGCTATTTCATCATTATGAATCTGAATAGCTTCCGTGTAAGCTGGCACATAATGCTCAACTTTAATTAACTCAAAAGGAGGTACACCATGTGGTGTTGTAAATTCACTTAATAATGGATTTTCCATTTCAGTAGTTTTTTGTGTACATGATGCAAGAATAAAACCCAGCAAAAGTACAAGTAATGATATTTTTTTCATGGTTATGTTAATAATATTAAGGTTTATATTATGTTAATTATGATATCCAAATTTAGAATTATTCTCATGAATAAAAAATTGTACTTTTATGCACTCTTAATTGCGTAATAATATAGATCGATGAAAAATTTGGTACGAATATTAGCTCTTATTCTGTTATTGGGCACAACAATTATTTTTATTCTTAAAATTTTTATGATAATCCCGATAAATTATATACAATTAATCATCTTATTTATAATTGGAGCTATATGTTTATTTTGGGCTAATTGGAGAGAAAGTAAAACTGATACTAAGAAATGAAGGTAAAAGAATATCATCCTGAGTCGTATTGGTCGAAAGTGGCCAAAAGAATTGGAGAAAGAGAGGAGCACAATGTAATTGCTGGCGACGATGAACCATTCTACAGATATAAAAGAAAAGAATTTCTTGCATTATTAAATACAGTTAATTTTAGGGATAAAAAGGTGCTTGAGTTAGGATGTGGACCAGGAGGCAATTTGCAGGTAATTTGGCAGAAATCTCCTTCAAGGCTGGTTGGCGCAGATATTTCAGAGGATATGATAAAGCTTTCCCGAGAGAAACTCCCCAAAGAAATAGAGTTAGTAAAAATTGATGGTACAACACTTCCATTTAAAGATAAAGAATTTGATTATGTTTTTACAGCTACAGTTCTTCAACACAATACAGATGAAAAAATGTTGAAAGAAATTATGGCAGAGATTTGTAGAGTTTCAAATGATAAGGTTTATCTTTTTGAGAGAATTGAAAAACAAATAAAGGGCGATGAGCTTTGCTATGGAAGACCAGTAGAATATTATGAAGAGATATGCAAATCACACGGATTCAAATTAACCGTTACAGAATTCATTAATATACGTGTAAGTTATTTTGTTTGTGGTATCATACGAAAAGTATTTAGTCCTAAAACAAGGCAGGAAGGAGAACCTTTAACCAAAATGGCTATTTTTCTTCAAAAAATGAAACTTCCATTTACAAGTAAGCTAGATAAGATTTTCAAATCAAAAAAGGATGTTGCGAAAATGCATTTTGAAAGAATTTCTTGGCACGTAGTAAAATAAGGTAAAACATGATTATTGTAACTGTAAAATTAAAGACAAAATCTGAATATACCACTCAATATTATGATGAGTTCAAAAGAGTTTCAGAAGAAGTTAAAGCCGAAGAAGGATGTTTGGAATATGAACTTTATAAAAAGGAAGAAAAGAGTTCGGATTTCCTGCTATTTGAGCGTTGGAAAACAAAAGGTATGTTAGAAGCTCATTTGCAAACAAGCCATATGACAGATTTTATTGCTAAAACTGAGGGGTGGTTCGAGTCAAAAGATATTAAAGTCTACGATGTAGTCTAAGCTTCTAATTTCTCTGGGTTTGATGCTTTCCTTACTCAAAATAGTTATTTCCTAGGTTTTATCATTTCTACGTTTTAGCTTGATTTCATTTATTATTAGGTATTCGCCTAAAATATTGTTATTCATAGAGCTTTTCTATTGACAAAAATACGTTTCGTTGAATTTAATTGCTCCATTAACCATTAGGTAATGTTTTTGAAATAAAAGTATGACTCAAACCTCACGTTTTCTTATAACAAGAAGATGCAAGTTACAGTTAACCATCATTCTTACGATTGTTTCGATTTTAACAGCATTTTTTATTTTGAGTGCTTTCAAATAATCTAATTTAGTTTTATGAAATAAGAATATATTATATATATTTAGATACATTAATTAATACGATATGAGCTCACTTGAAAACAATAAAACACTTGTTCTTGGTCTTGGAAATATTCTAATGGGCAACGAAGGGATAGGAGTAAAATCCATTGAATATATGGAAGATAAAGATTTGCCAGAAAATGTTGTTTTACTGGATGGAGGTACCGGGGGTTTTCATTTATTGCATTTATTCAACGAATACATTCGATTTATTATGATTGATGCTACTTTAACTGATGGAAAGCCCGGAGAAATAAATATAATTAAACCCAAATTCGCCAGTGATTTTCCGCGCTCATTAACATCGCACGATATTGGTTTACGTGATTTAATGCAGTCAGCCGAATTGCTTGGAGATCTGCCTGATATTTCGTTGATAACAGTAAATATTAAGGAATTGGATGAAGTTAAGATTGGATTAAGTCAGGAGTTAAACCAGGTCTTGCCGCAAGTTTATGATACTGTTCTTAAAATATTAAGTGCTTAATTGATTATAATTTCTTTAACCAATTTAGCCAATTCACAAACCCTTCTTCCGTTTTTGCAGATAGCTCAATAAACTCAAGCTTATTATTTACTTGCAAGGCATATTGCTTGCATCTTTCCATATCAAAATCAAGATAAGGAAGCAGATCTGTTTTGTTTATAATGCACAATTGTGCATTTTCAAACATGGTTGGGTATTTTATAGGTTTATCTTCGCCCTCAGTTGTGCTGATTATTACCACCCTAGCCGATTCGCCAAGGTCGAAAAGCGAAGGGCACACAAGGTTTCCTACATTTTCAATAAACAGATAAGAATCCTCTTTTAAGTTCAGCTCTTTGCTTGCTTTGTATATCATGTTAGAGTCTAAATGACAACCGTTTCCGGTATTCACCTGTATTACTGGTGCACCAGCGCTTTTAATTCTTTCTGCATCATTTAATGTTTGTTGGTCACCCTCGATTACTGCAACGGATAGTTCCTTCGAAATTAATTTAATGGTTTTTTCCAATAAGGTAGTTTTACCTGAACCCGGAGAACTCATCAAATTAAGAGCCTTTATATTTTTGGCTTCAAAATATCCTCTATTTCTTTCTGCTAGTAAATTGTTTTTATTTAAAATATCGACACCTACATCAACTTTTTTGCCAACACTTCCATGACTATTGTCATGTGGTTGTTGATGATCATGCAAATGTTCGTGGTGATGATGACTGTCGTGTTCATGAGTATGTTCATGACTATGCATTTCGTTTTCATGAGAATGCTCATGAGAGTGTTTGTGAGTATGGTTTGTATCTTTTCCCGGGATTGTGAATTTTATTTCATTTCCGGTCGATTCGCATCCGCATGTATCACACATAATTTTATATTTTATTAAATTATTAATCAACTAACAACGATTTTACCTGCATCTCTTTTCCACACAAAAGCTGTGTGCTGTAACTTTTACAGTGCGGGCATGCATCAAATAAATGCTCAACTTCAAATTCCAAATTACAATCAAAACATTTTGCCTTTGCTTTAACCTTGTCTATATTAATTATTGTATTCTGTAATATCGTTCCATTTTTGCATGTTTCCAAAGCAAATTCTAGCGATTCGAATTCTATTCCTGCCAAAGTTCCAATTGATAAATCAAGCTCTGTAACCACTTTTGCATTTTCTTTTGCAGCATATTCCTCAGCAATCTCAATAATACTTTCGGCAATAGACATTTCGTGCATGAATAGCTTTTTATATGTTTAGATCTTTGATAATTCTCTTCTTTTAGCGGCTATAACTAATTGTCCCAATGCGATTCCTTGATCATTAACCGGAACAGCTTTGGGTAAATATACCTCTAGGTCATTTATTTTTAATCTGTTTTCAATATTCTCTGTAAGATAAGCATTTTGAAATGAGCCCCCTGAAAGTACAATTTTATTTATATCCAGCTTAACAGAGATTTCTACACAAATTTTCACTACTAACTCAATAATAGTATTATGAAATTTTGTTGCGATTACTGATCTTGAAATACCTTGCATACAATCACTAACAATTTGCCTAATCATAATGTTAAATGAGATACTTTCTTTTTGAATTTCACAATCGTATGATTCTTTTATCTGGTCATTGATTATCGATTCTAATCTCATTGGAGCTTCCGCCTGGAAACTATTAAAATGACATACTCCAATTATGGAAGCAATTGCATCGAACAAACGACCTGCACTAGATGCTAAAGGCGTATTTAGTTTTTTTTGAATCATCTGGGTAATATTCTGAACTTTCGAACTTTCAATTTCTTTTAATATAGGTAAGTCCAGATTAGTAAAATCTTCGCCAAATACTTTATATAAATAGGATATGGCCATTCTCCATGGCTCTTTAGATACTTTATCACCTCCTGGCAAAGGAATATATTCAAAATGGTACATGCGATTATAATCATTCAGATTGGCAGTCATAAACTCTGCTCCCCAAATATTTCGATCTTTTCCTAAACCAATTCCATCAAAGCCAATTCCAATCACATCTTCGTCTAATTGATGCGTAGCCATAACACTGGCAATGTGTGCATGGTGATGTTGGATTTTTAGAATAGGAATTTGATGATTTTCTGAAAGCTTTTGGGCAAATTGCGATGACAAATAATCAGGATGTAAATCCATGGCAATTAATTTAGGTTTGAATCGAAATAACTGCTCGAATCGCTGGTAAGTTTCCTCATAAAATTCAAGTGTTTCTGCATTTTTTAAGTCACCAAGATATTGACTCATTATGGCTTGCTTTCCCTTGCCAATACAAAACGAATTGCTAAGTTCAGCTCCGGCTGCAAAAATTCCTTCGGTATTTATTTTCGTAATGATCGGTTGGGGGGCATATCCCCTGGATCGTCTATTCAAGCTAACGGAATTATTTATAACGGCACAAACCGAGTCGTCTACACGATTGTAAATATCTCTATTATATGTTATAATATCATCTACTTTAGTTTTAAAAACAGATATGGCCTGATCATTTTTAATAATAATTGGTTAATCAGAAATATTGCCACTGGTCAAAACAATGAAATTTGTGTTAAGTTTCTTAAATAGCAAATAATGAAAAGGCATATAAGGTAACATAGCACCCACTTTACTTAGTCCAATTGTGACTTCCTGAGCTAAGCCACCATGGTATTTTAAAAGTACAATAGGTCGTTGCCATGATAATAATAATATTTGTTCTTCGCCGTTTATATCTGCTATTTCATGAAGTTTATGAATAGAGGAGGACATTATAGCAAAAGGTTTTCCATCGCGGTTTTTAATTTTACGAATTCGTGCTACGGCTTTTTCATTTTGTGCATCACACATTAAATGAAAGCCTCCAATTCCTTTAATTGCATATACTTTTCCTAGTGCAATTCCTTTTGAGATTTCTTCAATAATTTCATGAATGTTCTGTTCGTTATTTCTATCTAATTTTAATTTGTAAACTGGCCCGCAATGATTACATGCAACAGGTTGAGCATGAAATCGTCGATCCAAAACATTCGAGTATTCCTTTTTACATGTATCACACATGATAAATGATTCCATCGTAGTTAAAGGACGATCATACGGCAGTTCTCTAATAATACTAAATCTAGGACCACAATCTGTACAGTTTGTAAATGGATAGTCGATACGATGAGGCTGATCTTTCATATCAAGAATACAATCATCACAAATAGCAATATCAGGGCTTATTTGTGTAATTTCATCCGAAATATCTTTACTTTTTATAATCTGAAAATCATGAAATAGTTCTCCCTTTGATTCCTCTATAGAAATTGTTTGAATTTGAGATGCGTTAGGAGCCTGCTCAATAATGGCTTGTTTAAATCGGTTAATTTTATCAATAGTGCCGTTGACTTTTACAAATACGCCGTCGTTTCTGTTTTCAACTCTTCCTTTAAATTGCATTTCTGTGGCTAAACGATAAATATAGGGTCTAAATCCTACACCTTGCACTAAACCTTGGATGTGGATGGTAAAGCATTTTGTTTCAGCGGATGATTTAATGCTCATTAATAAAGCCATTTGATTTCTTTTAAATGTATTATTTTTTGTTTAGCCATTCAAGAAAATTTTTATTTTTTTTGAATTATGTAGATATTTATATATATTTAGATTATCCTCAAATGCATATATTTAAAATTTATTTGTATTATGTGTTTAGCTGTACCAGGTAAAATTGTTTCAATCGATGCATCCGATCCGGATTTGAAAATGGCTAAGGTAAAATTTGGTGGAATAATACAGGATGTATGTATTCAGTGGCTAGATGATGTGAATGTAGGCGATTATATCATGTCTCATATCGGAACAGCCTTAAGCAAAGTCGATGAAGAAGATGCAAAGATCATGTTGGAATCTTTAGCTGCCATGGGTGACATTGATCCTATAGATCCTGTTGATTCATGAAATAAATAGTTTTTCTTTAATTCAATTTGTAAGTGAATGAAATATGTCGATGAATTTCGTGATGAAAGTTTAGTTAAAAAATTAGTTGCCGGGATATCTCAGAAAATGACGCAATCATGGAGCATCATGGAAATTTGTGGAGGACAGACACATTCAATTATGAAATATGGCTTACTTGATTTATTGCCTAATGAACTAAATGTAATTCATGGACCGGGGTGTCCCGTTTGTGTTACACCCATAGAAATGATTGATAAGGCAATTTTTTTATCATTGCAACCCAATGTGATAGTCTCGTCTTTTGGCGATATGCTTCGTGTACCTGGATCAAAAAAAGACCTTTTAAGTGCAAAAGCACAAGGAGGTGATGTTAGAACCGTTTTGTCTCCGCTCGATACGATTAAATTGGCAAAAGATAATCCCAATAAAGAAGTCGTTTTTTTTGCTGTTGGTT
>PKTC01000530.1:8299-13812 GCA_002869305.1 Marinilabiliales bacterium | reverse complement strand
ACAATAATTGGTGGTGGCATGTGTTAATTCACAACAACTTGTGAGGTAAACGTGCTATGTCTATAAATATAAAGGCCTGTCGTTCCCACGACAGGCCTTTTTTGTTAAACCAGATAATTTAAATGATGAGAAAAATTAGAACCAAATCGAGAAAGATACTTGCAGATACATATACACCTGTAAGTATTTACTTAAAAATTAGAGATGTGTTTCCAAAATCCATTCTGTTGGAAAGCACAGACTTTCACCATCTTGAAAATTGTTATTCTTTTATTTGTGTGTTACCATTTGCTAATTTTACGGTGGATAATGATAAATTAATATGCAAAATTCGAAATGAAACGTTCACTAAAGAAATAGAAGATAATATCAATATTGTTAATGAACTTCAGAATTTCATTGAATCGTTTCAACTGGATAATAATTCTTATGCTTTTAATGGGTTTTATGGTTATTCAAGCTACAATGCAGTAAAATACTTTGAGACAGTAAAGTTATCTGATAAAAGAGATCATAATTCAATTCCGGAATTAAATTATAGTTTGTATAAGTATATCATTGCCTTTAATCATTACAAAGATGAAATTATTCTGCTTGAAAATTTAATGGAGAGGGAGGTTTCCGATCTTGATAAGTTAGAAAATATACTGAGAAACAGGAATATATCGAATTTTCCATTTAGTAGTATTGGTTCGGAAAATACAAATTTTACGAACGAAGAATTTACAGGTATTGTAAAAAAAGCAAAAGAAAACTGTTTAAGAGGTAATGTTTTTCAATTGGTACTTTCAAGAAAGTTTTCGCAAGAATATCAAGGCGACGATTTTAATGTGTATCGTCAGCTGAGATCATTAAATCCCTCTCCATATTTGTTTTATTTTGATTACGGGAGTTTTAGGATTTTTGGTTCTTCACCAGAATCCCAAATAGAAATAAAGGGAAACAAGGCATACATAAATCCAATTGCAGGAACTTACCCAAGATCGGGCAATGATGAAAGAGATAAAGAACTTGCGATTACATTATCCGAAGATTCTAAAGAAAACGCCGAACATGTAATGTTGGTTGATCTTGCCAGAAATGACCTAAGTAGAAATGCGGATAATATTAAAGTTGAAAATTATAAAGAAATTCATTTTTATTCTCATGTCATTCATATCGTTTCGAAGGTTTCAGGAGAAATTTCTGATAAAAATCCAGTTAAAATGCTTGCCGATACTTTCCCGGCGGGAACATTAACGGGAGCACCCAAATACCGAGCCATGCAACTTATTAATGAGTATGAGCCAGCAGAACGTGGATTTTATGGAGGATGTATTGGATTTATAGGATTTAATGGTGAATTAAATAAGGCCATCACTATTCGTACTTTTTTAAGTAAGAATAATACACTTTTCTATCAGGCTGGAGCTGGGATCGTTTCAAAATCCGATGAAACAAAGGAGTTGCTAGAAGTGAATCACAAACTAACCGCATTAAAGCAAGCAATTAAGAATGCAAATACTCATAAGAACCTAAATAAAAACATTTACCATTCACTACCCACAAATAACTAAAATAATGAAGGTATTAATAATAGACAATTACGACTCGTTCACTTATAACTTAGTTTACCTGGTTCAATCCATTATAAAACAAAAGGTTGATATAAAAAGAAATGATCAGTTTGATTTAAGTGAAATTTCAACTTACGATAAGATATTGCTTTCTCCGGGACCAGGAATTCCTGATGAAGCAGGAAATCTCAAAAACGTTATAAGTCAATACGCAAAAGAAAAAAGTATACTAGGAGTATGTTTAGGACTACAGGCAATTTCTGAAGTTTTTGGTGGCATGCTTGAAAATGTTAAGGAAGTCTTTCACGGAATTGCAAGCGAAGTTTTTAAAAAGTCAAATGATAGTCTTTTTAGAAATATACCTGAAAATTTTAAAGCAGGAAGATATCATTCATGGATTGTTTCAAAAGATAAACTGCCAGCATGTTTTGAAATTACTGCTGAAGATTCATCAGGTATTATCATGGCCCTTTCGCACAAGTCATATGATATTAAAGGTGTTCAGTTTCATCCAGAATCCTTGCTAACTCCAGTTGGGAGCCAGATTATACGAAACTGGTTATTTGATTATAATCAAAACACCATCTCTCTGCCTTCTGATAATTCAAAAGAATTTGAGATAAAAAATTTTCAATCTAAATCACTAAGCTTTTAAATTTTATTTTATGAAAACAATTTTAAATGAGCTTTTCCAAAATCACACTTTATCAAGGGATGATTCTAAACAAATATTATTGCGGATTGCTAAGGGCGAATTTAATGCATCTCAAATGGCAGCATTTTTAAGCGTATTCCAGCTTAGAAATGTAACATTGGAAGAATTAAAGGGGTTTCGAGATGCAATGCTTGAGTTGTGTTTAAAAGTGGATTTTTCGGATTACAATACCATTGACCTATGCGGAACAGGAGGAGATGGAAAAGATACTTTTAATATTTCAACACTTGCATCTTTTGTGGTGGCAGGAGTAGGGGTTAAAGTGGCAAAACATGGAAATTATGGCGTTTCATCAACTTGCGGATCTTCTAATGTGCTCGAATATTTCGGTTATGAGTTTTCAAACAATGCCGATAAGCTTAGGAAAGAACTGGATTATGCAGGGATTTGTTTCTTACACGCACCCTTATTTAATCCTGCCATGAAAAGCATTGCCCCAATTCGAAAAGAATTAGCCGTTAAAACCTTTTTTAATATGTTGGGACCTATGGTTAATCCTTCTTCTCCAAAGAATCAATTGGTTGGTGTTTTTAACCTGGAACTGGTAAGGATTTATACATATATCTACCAAAACCTGGAAAAAAATTTTGCTATAGTTCATAGTCTGGATGGTTATGATGAAATTTCTCTTACTGGAGATTTTCGTGCACAATCAAACCAAATGGATGTTATTCAAAGTCCTGCTGATTTAGGATTTAATGAGCTAGATCCATCACAAATTAAAGGGGGTAGTACTGTAAAGGAATCTGGTAAAATCTTCATTAATATACTAGAAGGTAAGGGAACCGAAGCCCAAAATAATGTAGTTCTTGCTAATGCTGGTATGGCATTAAAATGTATGGATAAAAAAAACGAATTATCGGATTGTATCAACCAGGCCAGAAATTCTTTATTAAGTGGTGCTGCCTTGCAAAGTTTTAAAAATCTAATCAATTAGCACATATGAATATACTATCACAAATTCTTAGAAATAAAAGAAACGAAGTTGACGAGCGAAAGCAACTTTATCCAATAAAGTTGCTTGAAAAGAGCATTTATTTTAATACTGACACAGTTTCTTTAAAGAAGTATTTAGTACTGTCGGATAAGTCGGGAATTATTGCTGAGTTTAAGACTAAATCTCCTTCGAAAGGAGATATTAATCCTTATGCAGATGTATCTAAAATAAGTATTGAATACATGCAAGCTGGAGCATCTGCTCTATCTATTTTAACCGATCAAAAATTTTTTGGTGGAA
This sequence comes from Marinilabiliales bacterium, assembly GCA_002869305.1. Classification (GTDB taxonomy): domain Bacteria; phylum Bacteroidota; class Bacteroidia; order Bacteroidales; family UBA12077; genus UBA12077. The sequence goes on along the minus strand of PKTC01000530.1, from coordinate 10,304 downwards.
AAACAGAACACCTAACCCAGGCACGAAAGTATAATTACTGTCCGATTCTTCAAAAGGACTTTTTTATCGATGAGTATCAGGTAATAGAGGCAAAGTCGATTGGTGCTGATGCTATTCTACTTATTGCTAATGCACTTTCAAAATCTAAATTACGTAGCATGACAATGCTTGCTAATTCATTGGACTTAGAAGTTCTTTTCGAGGTTCATAATAAACAAGATTTAGGTAAGATGAATGAGCTTATCGAAATTGTTGGAGTTAATAATCGAAACCTGGAAACATTTCAAACAGATATTCAGCAATCCGTTGAAATGGCTGATGAAATCCCAAATGAATTAATAAAAGTTTCGGAAAGTGGAATTAGTAATGCCAGCGATATTAACCTATTAAGGTCATATGGCTTTAATGGTTTTTTAATCGGCGAAAATTTTATGAAAACTTCAAACCCTGGTAGAGCCTGTAAAGATATTATCTCAGATCTTACAAAGAATGTCAGTAATGATAAACTAAAAGAAATAACATATGAAACTGAAAGTTTGCGGGTTAAATAATCCTGATAATTTATGGAAACTTGTAAAAGTAAAACCAGACTATATTGGATTTATTTTTTACAAAAAATCGAAAAGATATGTTGGAGATCAAATTTCTTCCAAAGATCTTGATCAAATACCCAAGAATATAAAACGGGTAGGAGTATTTGTTAATGAGGATATTGAGCTTGTTCAGCGTATAAAAAAGCAATACCGCTTAGATTATGTCCAACTGCATGGCGACGAAAACCAGTCATACTGTGCTCGCTTGTTTCTCAAAAGAATTCCAATAATTAAGGCATTTAGTATAGATGAATCATTTGATTTTAAATCAGTAGATGCCTATACCCCATTCTGTTCATATTTTCTATTCGATACTAAAGGAGCTTTGCATGGAGGTAACGGAGTTAAATTTGACTGGACTTTACTCAATAATTATAATTTTATGCTTCCATTCTTTTTAAGTGGAGGAATAAAATCCGGTGATGCAGAAGTCATAAAGAACCTCTCGTTGCGAATGATGTGTGGCATCGATATCAATAGTCAATTTGAGACTGAGCCGGGTGTGAAAGATATTTCACGTGTTCAGGCTTTTAAACAAAAGTTAAATAGGATTAATACTATGAGCTATGAAAATTAACATAGATCAAAACGGTTATTATGGTGAATTTGGTGGCGCATTTATACCTGAAATGATGCACGAAAACATTGAGGAATTGCAGAGAAACTATTTAGAAATTATATCAAAGCCATCATTTATTAAAGAGTACAAAAAACTACTGAAAGATTACGTAGGAAGACCAAGTCCACTCTTTTATGCTCAGCGACTTTCCGAATATTATAATACCAATGTTTATTTAAAAAGGGAGGATTTAAATCACACAGGATCTCATAAAATAAATAATACCGTGGGCCAGATATTATTGGCGCAGAGCTTAGGTAAGAAAAGGATTATTGCTGAAACTGGTGCAGGGCAGCACGGAGTGGCAACAGCTACTGTTTGCGCCCTTAAAAATATGGAATGTGTTATTTATATGGGAGAGGAGGATGTACAAAGACAAGCTCCTAATGTGTCAAGAATTAAGATGCTAGGTGCAAAAGTTATTCCGGTCACTTCTGGTAATAAAACCTTAAAAGATGCCACCAATGAAGCTTTACGTGATTGGATTTTTAATCCGGTTGATACACACTACATAATCGGTTCTGTAGTTGGTCCACATCCTTATCCCGATATGGTTGCAAGATTTCAGGCTGTTATTTCTGAAGAGATAAAAGCTCAGCTAACAGAAAAAACAGGCAAATCTGATCCTGATTATATTTTAGCTTGTATCGGAGGTGGGAGTAATGCTGCAGGTGCTTTTTACCATTATTTGGAAAATGAAAAAGTAAAGTTAGTTGCAGCAGAAGGAGGTGGTTTAGGTCTCGAAACGAATCAGCATGCAGCTTCAGTTAATAAGGGAACTATAGGAGTTTTA
>PKTC01000530.1:0-8284 GCA_002869305.1 Marinilabiliales bacterium | reverse complement strand
CATTTAAATTCTATAAAACGGGCAGAATACATAAGTATAACCGACAGGGAAGCATTAGATGCTGCTTTTAAGTTAACTCGTATGGAAGGAATAATACCAGCATTGGAATCGGCTCACGCCTTAGCATTACTAGAAAAACTAGCCTTTAAAGCAAATGATACTCTTGTGGTAAATCTATCAGGAAGGGGAGACAAAGACCTTGCAACTTATTTAAAACACTCAATAAATGAATAAATTAGAATTACTATTTAATAATAAGCAAAGCGATATACTTTCAATATACTTTACTGGAGGATATCCAAAGCTTGATGATACATCAAACATTATCACTGAGCTAGAAAAATCCAAGGTTGATTTAATTGAGATTGGAATTCCCTTTTCTGATCCGGTAGCAGATGGACCGGTAATTCAGTACAGTAATTCAACCTCCATTGAGAATGGTATGAACCTAGCACTACTATTGAATCAATTAAGTAAAATTAAAAGAGAAAGTAAGATTCCTAAAATATTGATGGGATATTTTAATCCAATTCTGCAGTTTGGTGTGGAGAACTTTTGCAGAGCTTGCAAAAAAGTTGGAGTAGATGGGGTTATTATTCCTGACCTGCCATTAATAGAGTATGAACTTAAATACCAGGTAATTTTTAAGCAATATGGAATTCATTTTATCTTTTTGGTAAGTCCCCAAACATCTGAATTGCGACTTAAAGAAATTGATCAATTATCAACATGCTTCATATATGCTGTTTCTACAAATTCAACAACTGGAGGAGCTGTTGATTTCTCGACCCAGAAAGATTATTTCTTACGTTTGAAAAAGATTCTTAAGAATCCTTTTTTGATAGGCTTTGGTGTAAAAAATAAAGAGACTTTTAAAACCGCTTGCAATTATGCCAATGGGGCAATTATTGGTAGTTCTTTTATCAATGCAATCTCAAAACCTGGAGAATTAAATGAAAATATTCAGCAATTTATTCAAAACATTTAAGATTAATTACAATGATAATTCAACTCAAAAATAATATATCAGAAGATCAGAAAACAAAGGTTCTTGGTATTTTAACAGAACATCTTTTTAAAATAAAAGAAGTGAATACGCAGGTATCAGATTACTTGGTTGCCATAGGAAGCAGAGAGTTTGATATTCGTATTATTGGAAACTTGGAGGGTGTTAGGGACATTCACAAAGTGGATGACAACTATAAACTGGTTTCAGGAAAGTGGAAAATAAAACCCACACAGATCAAGTTGGATGATCATTCATCGATTGGAAGCAATGGTTTTAGCATTATGGCTGGTCCGTGTTCAATCGAAAGTGGGGATCAGATAACCAGGATGGTTGATTTCTTAATAGCAAATGAAGTAAAAATAATGAGAGGAGGAGTTTTTAAACCTCGAAGCTCACCATATTCTTTTAGAGGAGTTGGGATAGATGGATTGGAAAAGTTTTATAAAATCTGCAAGGAAAATAAAATAAAAATCATAACGGAAGTTATGGAGCCTGAACAAATTGATGATATGTATGAATATGTCGATATTTTTCACGTTGGTGCCCGTAATTCGCAAAACTTTAACTTATTAGATGCCTTAGGAAAAGTGGATAAACCCGTTATGATAAAACGAGGATTAAGCGGTACTATTGATGAGTTGTTATATTCGGCCGAATATGTTTTTTCTGGTGGTAACGAAAGAATTATACTTTGTGAGCGAGGTATAAGAACTTATGAAAAAGCGTATAGAAACACTTTCTATATTAATGCAATTCCAATACTAAAAGAAAAATCGCATTTGCCTGTTATAATTGACCCTTCTCATGGCACCGGAAGCAGAAGTTTAATTGAGCCAATAACATTAGCAGGAATTATGGCTGGAGCAGATGGCGCGATTCTCGAAATTCATGAAACACCAGAAAAAGCCATGTCGGATGGAGAACAAAGCCTAAATTTTAGAGAAGCAACAAAGCTTTTTTATCGAATAAGAAAAACATACAAATTTAAAAAAGAGATATAAAAAAGAGGCTATAATTATAGCCTCTTTTAGTATTATGTTGCATGATTTAATTGGATGGTGTTAGAATAATTTCAACAACATTTCCTTGAGTTAAGTATTTGGAAGCTGCTTCTTTAACTTTCTCTATAGTTAATGAATTAACCAACTCATTATACTTGTTTTGATCAAGAATGTTTTCGTCATGCTTTAAATTAAAAGCAATTGAATTTAACCAAAATCTATTCTCTTTTAATGCATTTTCTCTACTCTTAATAAAGTTTTCTTTTGCTTTATTTAGGTCTACTTCAGATGGACCATTTGCAATCATATTTTCAATCTCAGCATAAATGATTGCTTTCAATTTATCTGCGTTCGCAGGATCGCAATCAAAGTTAATATTTAAAGCAAATTCTTCAATTGGATATTCCGAAGCATTATCTCTAATACCAACACCATAAGTTCCACCTTCTTCTTCTCTCACTTTTTCGGTATATCTAATATCTAATACATGTTTAATAGCTTGTAAAAGAATTCTGTTTTCAAGATTGTATTCCATTTCCCCGTTATAATTTATAAAAATGGTATTCTTTTTTACTTCTAAATCCTTTTCAATTATTTTATTGACTTTCCCCTCAGGGTATCTAACTTTGGTATCCTTCCAATTTTCAATTCTTTTGGTTGAAGGTAAACTTCCAAGATATGTTTCAAATAGCGGTTTAGATTTCTCGACATCTATGTTTCCGGTAATAACAAATGTAAAATCGCTCGCATCTGAGAATCTATCTAAATAGATTTCTTTTGCTTTATCGAAATTTACTTTTTTAAATTTCTCAACATTGTCGGGCATTGCTCTTGGATTCCTGTCGGCAAGAATAAATTGAACTGAATCTCTAAACACAGCATCAGGATTAAGTGACTTATTTTGTAAGAAAGCCACTAATCTCGACATATAGGCGTTTGTTGCAGCCTCATCAAATCTTGGATTGGTAAAATATAGATAAATTAGTTGGAATGCTGTTTCTAAATCATTTGGAGAGCAGCTACCGTTAAATCCTTCATATAGTTCACTGATATAAGGACTTATATTAACCACCTTACCAGTAAGCATTTTTTGCAGCTCAATTAATGAAAATTCATCAATACCACTACGATTTACTACTGTTGATGCAAATTCTGCTGATGGTAAATCTTCAACCGAGTATAATGAAGTTCCTCCATTGCTAAATGCGTTGATTAAAATTTCATCATCCTTAAAATCAGTTGGTTTAATAACTACTTTAACATTGTTGGATAACTTAATTTCTGTGATTCCAAGATTCTGGTTTATATTTATTTCAGAAATTTCCCCTTTCTTAGGCATTTCAGCAACCAACGGTTTATTACTTACCTTGTCAACATAAGGTTCAATGCTCGCTGTATTAACAGTATTTAATACCTCAAGTACTTTTTCTTCTGTAGGAATGACAATATCTTCATTTTCTGGTCCTGTGATTGTAATAACCATATTATCATCCGTAATCCATTTTTCGGATAATTCATTTACAGCTTGGAGTGTTACACCTGGTAAAACCTTCTTGGCTAATTCGAATTCGTATTCCATGCCCGGTGTAGGATTGTTATCAAGAAAATGTCCGGCATATTGCATAGCCAAATTCCTGTTTTGCTGCTGGTCTTTTTCTTTAAACCTTTTTTCAAGACCTCTTAGTAAATCTGTTTTTGCTCTTTCAAGTTCTCCATTTGTAAATCCGTGTAGTTTAACTCTTTCTTTTTCTATTAAAAGCGATTTTAAACCAAATTCTACATCATTGTTCGTATAAGCACCAAGTGCATAAGCATCTTTGTTACCGGCAAATCCGCCATAATAGTTGAATGCAAAAATAAATGGTGGATTCTCCTTCTGAACTAGTTCGTTTAATCGTTCATTAAGCATGCTGTTGTATAACCTGGCAGTAAAATTATCTTTGTAATACTGCATGTCTTTATTCTCAGGTTTTACATAATCATGCTTAAAATATATAAAAACAACCGTATTTTGAGCTTCTTTGTCAGTTGCAATAGCTACAATAGGTTCTTTATTATCAGGAACATTATATGTTGGGCGATCTTTTGGGTTTTCGTGAGCAGGAATTTCGGTATAAAATTCTTTTATTTTTGATTCTATCTGGTCAACATCAATATCACCAACAACAACGAGTGCTTGTAAATCTGTTCTATACCAATCTTTGTAAAATTGTCTTAAGGTATCATATGGGGCATTGTCGATTACATCAAGTGTTCCAATGATATCTCTTTTAGCATATTTTGAGCCTTGAAACATAATTGGATCGATTGCACTGCTTAATCTGAAATCAGCATTTCTTCTTGTTCTCCATTCTTCGTGAATAACGCCACGTTCGTTATCAATTTCTTCTTCTGTAAATAATACATTGTGCGACATGTCTTTTAATGCCAACAAAGCAGTGTCAATGATGCCTTCGCGTGTAACAGGAGTTTGCATAAGCATATAAACGGTCCTTTCAATTCCTGTTCCGGCGTTTATATTTCTTCCAAATTCCATTCCTACCGTTTCCATGTAATTAAGAATTCCTTTATCAGGAAAATTTTTGGTTCCATTAAAACACATGTGTTCACAAAAATGAGCTAAGCCATTTTGAGCATCGGTTTCAAGAATTGCTCCTACATTATTTACTAAATAGAATTCGGCACGATCTTCCGTTTTTTCATTGTGTTTAATGTAATAAGTTAAGCCATTTTCAAGTTTACCAAACCTAACTGTTGGATCGAGAGGTACTGATTTAGTGGAGTTTTCCTGAGCATTTAATAAGCCAGGGGTTATTAAACAGAGTGATAATGCAATTTTAAATAAATTGCTTTTGAAATTCTTCATAAATATCAAGATTTTTAGGTTAATAAAATTTTAAAACGCGTTTATAGAACAGATATTGTGCCGAAGTTTATAAGTCCTAGAGAATGAGGTTTTAGTCTTATTTTGCTTATTGATAAACAATAAAAAAGTGTCCGTAAATATTACACTCATTGTACGATATTAAACATATTTTGAGAATTAATTGGATGGTCCTACTTCTCAAATAAAACTATTGAAAACCAATTTTTTTCATCAGTAAAAATCTGTTGGATTTTTAAATTAGTTATTTGCTCTAGTACTGTAATTCGATCTTTTGAAAATTTATAGGAGTTTTCGGTATGAATATATTCTCCTCTATTTATTGAAATGGAAGTATTTGAATATGGAAAATTTATTAGCATTTTTTTATTAGCCTTTAAATGCATTTCAATTCTTGATTCCGTTGCATTAAAGAAGGCCTTATGCTCAAAATTATCTGGATCAATTTCTGAATCAATGATCTCATTTACCACATTAAGTATATTTTTATTAAACTCAGCTGTTATTTTTTGATCATCGTTATATGCATCATGAAGTATTGGAATAGGTTTAACCATATCTAGTCCTAAAAGAAAACTATCGCCACTATTCATAGCAGAACTTAAATCTTTAAGAAAACTATTGGCTTCTTTTTCATTAAAATTACCCAATGTACTCCCAAGAAAACAAAACAATCGTTGTTCATCTGAAGGTATTAATTCTAATTGGTTTATAAAATCCAGTACGAGTCCATCTACGGTTAAATATGGAAAGGACTTGATGAGATTCTCTGAGGCGCTTTTTATAGCTGATTGGCTGATATCAACAGGAATGTACTTTATTGATTTGATATTTTCTGGCCGAATTGCTTTTAAAAGGATACTTATCTTTGAGTGATCTCCACTTCCTAACTCAACAATACTTCTATTCTTAAAGTCTTTCATTAGTTTAGGAACCATTTCTTCTAAAATACCTTTTTCAGTTCTTGTAGGATAATATTCTGGTAATTTAGTTATGGCTTGAAAAAGCTTAGATCCCTTATCGTCATAAAAGAATTTACTTGAAATGTATTTTGGATTAGCCATCAAACCATCAATAACTTCTTTTCGTATGTTATCAATTCCTAAATCGGGAAGATGATTTGTTATGCTAATTTGCTCAATATCAACTATATCGATTGCTGTATAGGCCATGAATGTGTTTTTAGTATTTTAACAGTGTATACATCTTTTAATTAGCTACTTATGTGTTCCACAGATTTGGGAGTTCCTTTTTCAATAGGATTATCAGGGTCATTGCTCCATTCATACCAACCACCATCGAAGACAGAAACTCTTGACCATCCCATTAACCATGCATTATAAAAAGCTTCACTTCCACGCCAGCCTGTTCCACAATAAAAAGCGTTGTGCTTGTCTGGTGTTATTCCTATTTCTTCCCATATTTCCGCAATCTCATTAAATTGGCGAGTAGTATGATCCAGATTTCTGTAATTTTCCATATGATAAGCATCCGTTCCACAATTCCCAAAAATAGCACCCGGAATGCGACCCGTTTTCTCAATGTAATTGTAACCACTTACTTCACCAATATACTCAGGCCAACTACGCACACAAACCAAATTGGCATCATTTGATTCAATCATTTCTTTTGCCTTAGGTACATCAACAATAATATCAGGATTTGCCGGTATTTTTACTCCAAAATCAATCACCGGCTTTTTAGTTTCATCAACAGTGCTGATCTCAAATCCGGCATCTTTCCACGATTGAAAACCTCCATTTAATACACGAACATCTTTAACTCCGGCATAGATCATAATCATTGCATTTCGAATTGCTCCAATATGACCTGCTGCGCTACCCGGAAATTCATCTTCATTATCTGGCGACATGAACTTACCATACAAAACAACAGTGGTATCAGAGCTGATTCCATGCTCTTCAAATGCTTTTTTTAATTCTTCTGGACTTCTTCTGTTCCACGTTTCAGGAGCCTCCAGGGCTAGCGTATCCATATCAATTGCTCCCGGAATATGCCCGCTTAAATATGCATCTCGGTTTCTGTAATGTGCATGAACAACTATAAATTTATCGTTATTGTATTCAGGAGGATTTTTCCCATTTATTAATTCATTTACCCAATCTGCTGATACCAGATCCCGGTATCTTGTCAAATGATCCATTGGAAATTCTTCATTGGCCGACCATTCATTTATAAAATGATTGTAAATTCTAACATCATCATAACCTGCTTTCTGAAAAAGTCTTGCAACCTTTTCAGAATCTTCTTTTTCATATGAATAAATAACTAATGCATTCTCTGGTACAATATGTTTTGATCGAACAATCTCAATCCAATCTATATAGTTACTCCATTTAATAGGTAAGCTTTTGGCTCCTTGAATATGCCCACCTCGTTTTTCATTCTTTAATTTCCATCCATTGTAAGCATTAACAGAGCGAACATCAATGATACGTGCGTTTTCATTATTAAGTAAGAAGTGCAATTCGTTTGTAGAAATTTCTTTAAAATGATGATTCATGTGCTAACGTTTTGATAAGTAATTTTTAAGTCACTTGTAATATTCTATTAATTCAACAACTTAGGCATGTTTTAGTTCTTGAATTCTTTAAATATTTCTGAAAATTGTTTATGTTCTCGCCCTGTAACTTTTACATAATCAGATTCAACATTGAATTCGTTATTTTTTATTTTTTTGTAAATTCCAGCAATAACACTTCCAAGGAATTCGCCATTATGTTTTTGTTGCCATGCAAGATATTTCTTGGGAGTTATTGACTTATAAATAAGTTCTGTACTAAAGAATTTGTTGAATAAACCAACCAACTCTGTTTGGGTAATGGATTCTCCAACCAGATTATAAGTTTTTCCATTTAATGAATCGTTCTTTATAAGCGAAATGTATGCATTTGCAAGCTCTCCTCTTGATGTATATGAACATTTGCCATCTCCGGCACTGTTTATTATTTTACAATCTTTAATATAATTATCAAGGTATTCAATATCAGGTTCGATATACAATCCATTTCGTCCAATGGCAAAATTTAAACCACTGTTTTTAATGTCTTCTTCAGTTTGGCGGTTTGAATTTATTATAGCATCAAATGTTGAATCACCAGGTTTACCAATAATGCTGGTGTATACAATCTTTTTTACTCCACATTCTTTGGCTGCATGAATTACATTTCGGTGCTGACTAATCCTATCTTTAGGATCGCTCATACTGGATATTAATACAACAGCATCGATTCCCTTAAAAGCTTTTAGAAAACCTTCTTTGTCGTTATAATCAGCTTGAAAGATATTAATATCAAGATTTTTGACATTTTTAGGAGTCCGTGCAGTTCCAACGACTTGATCCTTGCCAAATTCTTCAATTGCTTTATT
>PKTC01000337.1:8359-10017 GCA_002869305.1 Marinilabiliales bacterium | reverse complement strand
CGCTGGCATCTACTTATCGTTTTCAGACCAACTGCTCGCTGTATATTTAACATTGGTACCCTCAATTTCTATTTTCTGTTTACAATATCCTATACACTCTCCAAAGGAAGTTCCATAAGAAATTGCAATAATTTCTTCATCTAAATTAAGTTCTGTTTTCTCTGTTTCTTCACAGGAAATCAAGGAAAATAGAAGTAAAAAGACTAATAAAAATTTATTATTCATAATAATTTAATCGTACATAGTTCCAAACAGTAGACGGGCATAATTATCAAGTGGTTGCGTTACAATCCAAAATATTTAGCGTATTTTATTTCAAATTTTAACTTAATTTACTTATGTTTATTACTCAAAAATCGAACGCGGGACCAAAAATATACTCAAGCTAAATAATGATTAAAAGAAATCAGTTTTCTTCTTTTGTAATTATTTCTATTTTTTTAATAATAGAGTTTTTTCCACACAAATGCCTTTCTGGTGAGCCCATTTTAAGTACTGAGTATATTGAGGTTATTAATACTTTTAAAACTGAGAAAGCAATTTTTTCATCACCAATTGCAACTTATAATAACAATGTTGTTGTAGGATCACATGATAAAAACATCTATTTCTTTAATAGCAATGGCATTTTAATTGGCAAGCATGAAACCGATGGTTGGGTTCATGCTTCACCAAGCATGTTATCTGATAGTTCAGTAGCAATAGGGTCTTATGATGGCTATATTTATTTTTTTAATCAAGATGGACAATTGAAGAAAAAAATAAGACCTGACTGCGGATCAATGTTTACTTCCATTATTGAATTGTCGAGTCGATTATTGGTCTTTGGCACCAATAAAAAAGGTGTTATCTTTTTTAATAGAGAAGATAGTACAACTAAAATACATCCTATAAAAAGATGGGTTCACGGAACACCTAATCTAATTTGCAATAATAAAGTGGTAATAGGATCTAACGATAAAAATGTTTATATCTTCGATGAAGATGCCAAACTACTTTCGAAAATAAAAACCAATGGCTGGATTATGCACTCTGCTGCAGTTTCTTTAGATACTAATAAATTTGCTGTAGGTTCTTATGATAAGAATTTATATATTTTCAATACAGAAGGAAACAAAGTATCGTCATTTAAAACTAAAGGACGCATACATGGCACTCCTCTTAAGCTCAAAGATTCCAAAATTGTTTTTGGTTCCTTTGATAACTTTATATATTTCCTGAAACCAGACGGTTCATTATTGAACAAACATAAAACAAGAAAAAAAATTGTTTCCTCTCCTATTTGTTTAGCAGATGGAACCATTGTGGTAGGATCTTATGATAAACATCTTTATTTCTTTTCTCCCAAAGGTAAACTATTGGGAAAGTATAAAACTAAAGGCAAAATATTTGCCACACCCATAACCCTTGGCAACAATACCCTAGTCGTTTGTACTACAAATGGATACGTTGAATTCTTGAAAATAAACTCTTTGCTGACTTTAAGAGATTAACTACACTGCTTCCAATATACTTTCTTTTACTTTATCTGTTAAAGTTTCAAATGTATAATCCTGCGGATAAATAGGAGCTAAATATTTAACATGAATTTTTGTAAATGGCCTTGGAAATTTATTTCCTATTGGTAAGGCTTTGTAAGCACCACTAATTGCAACAGG
>PKTC01000337.1:0-8331 GCA_002869305.1 Marinilabiliales bacterium | reverse complement strand
TAACTGTAACATTAAGTTCCTTACTTAATATTGCAAAAGTCTTTTTAAATTCACCTAGTTCGCCTGTTTTTGACCTTGTACCCTCTGGGAAAATCATAACTTTCTTGCCAGATTTAAGCACCGCTGCTAATTTTTGTATAGACTCCTTTAAATCACTATTTAAATCCATAACAATAACATTGTTCTTCCTTGCCAAAAACTGGGCTAACTTAGTTTTAACATGTTTCCTTTTTGCATAAAAGAACGTTTCTTTGATCGTCTTTCTTTTTAGATGAGCCGTAACAAATAAAGCATCGAAATAACTTTGATGATTTGGAGCAATTATAGCAGGTCCATCAGGCAAATCATTATGTCCCTTACTTCTAAAATTAAAATATAGTTTTAAGAAATTTCTTGAGGATTTAATGAAGAATGGTAAAGTTGGCCATGATTTAGGTAGTTTTAATGGAATCTTTTCCTTCAATATTTCAGACCAGTCTGGCATCTCCAAATTATGAAATACTTTGTTTTCTCTAATATGATCAACCAATTTAATGATTGAAGGAAACTTTAATAAATTATCTTCCTCAATCTTAACACCGAAAGTTCGTTCAATAAAATCAATTAAGGTAATCTTTCCAAGAGAATCAAGAGCTATATCAAATTCTAAATGATCGTCTGGTGATATAGTCATATCTACCTGGCTTTCAATGAAAGATTTTATAGCAACATATTCTTCGAATTTTGGCTGATTAACATTCTTATCCTTTTTTACAGGATTTTCATATAATTCTGCTAATTTAAAACGTTGAATCTTACCTAATCGAGTTCGTGGCAGTTCTTCCTTAATAAGAGAATACTTCATGATCCGTTTGTAAGAAGTTAGTTCTTTATTAAAATCGGGTACTATTTTTTCCTTAAAAAATACCTTGGGTTCTTAAATTTCATTTCTTGTTAACTCATCATAATCAGGTAAAATTACGGCATGTAGTTTATCGTCTTTTAGAAATACACCTGCTTCGTTAATGTAATCTATCTTCTCTAGTTTTATTTCGAGTTCAACCGGATTAATATTTTTCCCATTTGGTAATACAATTATTTCTTTTTTTCTGCCTGTTATATGTAAATATCCTTTTTTATCAAATCTACCAAGGTCACCAGTGAATAGCCACCCATCTTTTAATACTTCTGCTGTTTCTTCAGGACGATTATAGTATCCCTTCATGATATTATCACCTTTTGCGCAAATTTCTTCATCACGAATTTCAACTTTTAATCCGGGTAGCGTATGTCCAGGAGAACCTATTTTAACCTTTCCTGGTCGTGTGAAAGTTATCATCGGAGCAGCCTCAGTCATTCCATAACCCTCTAGAACTTCGAATCCTAAAGCTTTAAAAAAAGATCCTGTTTCTTTATTCAGAGCCGCACCTCCTGAAACCATAAACTCAAGATTTCCTCCAAAACCATCGTGAACTTTCTTTAAGACTTTTTTTGCTATTTTCTTCGAATGCAGTGCTTTAACTATATTAAAAACAGTTTTTCCCACAAAGGATGCATATATCTTAGTTTTTAAACCCTTATACAACAAGTCATATAATCGTGGAACACCAATCATGATGTTCACTCTATTGTTTTTTAGTGTTTCCAACAAATCGGATGATTGCATCGATGGTGACATTACAATTGTTCCACCAACGCAAGTGGCGCAGCCATAGAGCCAGCTAATGGAAAGATGTGATGAAGTGGCAATAACAACAGTACTTGCCTTTCTTTATTAAAAATTTTTACATCCTCAGAAACAGCCGCTATATTTGCTAAAAGGTTCTTAAAGGTAAGCATTACACCCTTAGGACTTCCTGTTGTTCCTGATGTATAAATTATAACTGCTGTTTGTTCTTCATCTTGAGGTACATTCCAAACAAATTCGTTTTTATTCTCCTCAAGTTTAATATCATTAAAATTTAAAACCTGCGGAACATATTTTAGCTTAGTTTTAACTTTTTTGAATTTATCTTCAGTCTCTGAACTAATGAAAACTAATTCAGGTTCACAGTCATTTATGATATAAGACACATCATCTACTGATGCAATAAAATCAATTGGTACAACAACGCAATTATTTTGCCACCCGGCGTAAAAAGCAAAAAGCCACTCCGCTCTGTTCTCAGAATGAATAGCTATTTTGGTATAACTGTTATTCTTAAATAATTTTGAATATTGGTTTATTTTTTCAAATAATTCCTGATATGTATAACTCTTTTCTCGCGTTATAAGGCCAATCTTATTTGGGAACTGTGTATTTATCATTTTTTTAGATTTTTAATACTAAACCCGGTTTTTATAAAGTTGTTCAGAAGTTCTGTATAACTCTTTGTTTAAAATTTTGTTCTGGTAACAATTTGCAAATTTAATCTTTTTTACTTTCGTATTCCTTTTAAGAGGATAATTAGCTAGGCAATAAAAAAGGTCTTCTTCGCAGAAGACCTTTACATGATTTCTTTATAATCTATTGAATAATAACTTTACTGGTTATTTCTTGGTTATCTACTTTCATTTTTAGCACATAAACGCCCTTTGAGAATCTACTCAAATCTATTTCCGAAGAATACTTCCTTAATAAGTTCTCACTATAAATTACTCTTCCCGAAATATCAATAACAGAAATTTGAGTTGCGTTGGATTTAGCAATATCTACTCTAAACTTTCCATCTGATGGATTCGGATAAATACTAATTCCATATTCCTTAAGTAATTCAATGTTTGTTGGAGTATAAGTTATTGTCCATTGTGCTGCAGCCATATTGGGATTACCAATTGAATCAGTAGCAACGTTCTCCGGTATGTTAACAGTAATAATACCACTTGCTGATGGAGATATTTCAACAACATAATTCGGTGAACTAGTATCATCGAAATCAGTAATAGAAGCATTGGTTATACTTATATCAGTCTGTTCAAATCCATAAACTTTCTCACTGAATACAATATTCATATCAAAAATACTAGCAGTTGTAGTACCACTTTCTATTGAAGATAAATTAACAGTTGGGTTAACATCATCTAAGTTTATTTCGAATTCGTTACTTGCCGAACTTACATAAACTGGATTAGAAGACTTTACACGCACCCTATATTTCGTTCCAGATGGAATATTTGCTGGTATGGTCGCATTAATTGTTCCTTCATTGTCTGATTCCAAAGCTCCAATTGATGTCTCAGAATCGAAATACCCCTGTTCATCCGATAAATATGCGGTAAATGTATTTGAACTAAATGTAGCAAATATTTGAAATGTAATGTCAATATTATCTGTTACAGTTTCAGAAATATAAAATTTCTGCTCAATATTGTCAATGGTAATTTTAGGTTCATCATACAAATCGGATTCCCACAAACCTCTGCCGTATGTTGCCGCTCTTAATCTGCTATTTTCTGGTAAAATATCATCATAAAATATATCCAAATCTGTAACCATGACATTTGGCAGACCATCACTAAACATTATCCAATCATTATCACCATTTTTTACAAAAACCCCTATATCTGTTGCTGCATAAAGGGAAAGAGAATCCTCAACTTGTCGATTTTGAATAATTGAAAAAACAGGAAGATTTGGCAAACCAGCAGAAATATTACTCCATGTTGCTCCACCATCAGTTGATTCAAAAACTCTTTGTGCATCATATCCTCCATATGCAACCCATAGAGTATCAGAACTTGTATGCTTTGCTTGTATATGTGTGATAGAATATGCATTAGGCAATGTTCCTGTAATATTTGACCAAGAAGTTCCTCCATTATCAGTTTTCCAAATATCATAAGGATCAGCAACATACATTACAGAACTATTTGCAGGTGACATGACCATAGAACGAAGATCATTTCCGGTATTTATGGTTGAAATCTGCGTAAAGTTATCTCCTCTGTCTGTCGATTTCCAAACATCGTTATAGCCTACATAAATTGTTTGCGAATTATTTGGATCTAATATGTACGGAGATACCCATGCACCTCCATCCGCATCTGCAATATTATCAGAAATAATACTGGTATTACTGGTTGACCAACCGTCTAAGGTTCTTTCTATCTCACCATAAGTGTAAGTTCCATACTGCACATTATCATCAGTTGGATCAATTATACACTCCATGCCATCGCCACCTTTAATATCATACCAGTTACCATCAGTATACAATAATTTTGTGCCATTATCTTGTAATCCTGCAATAACTAAACTTTCTGAATTCTGAGAAACACTTAATCTGTATATTTGACTAATAACCATTCCATCGGTTAAATCGGTCCAATTAACTCCTTCGTTATTTGTTTTATATATGCCACCATCATTTCCTTCAAATAGGGCTAATGTATCTCTATACCTTAAAACGTGTTTATCGGCGTGAACCACTGGAGCTCCAACAAAATTATATCCATTATAGGAAGTCCACATATTATTAATATTCCAAGTATATCCACCGTCTTCTGATTTCCAGGTATTTACTCCGCCTATATACACAGTATTCGTATCGTTAGGAGCAACAACGATAGCAAGATCATAGTTTCCCTGTCCGGTATTAGCATCTCCGGAACCATCACTGTAATAATTTAGCAGATAATGATTTACTTCATCACCAGCAAATGTCTGTTCAAAATTATCACCACCGTCCCTTGATTTATAGATTCCTTTTAATCCTCCACTTGTATTTGAAACAATGGCATAAATATAATTCGGATCATCTTCTGTAACTGCTATCTCCGTTCTTCTTGAACCAGAACCAAAATTTATCATTTCAGACCAGTTATCTCCACCATCAGTACTCCTATAGATTTTAGAACTATTTGAATACTTAGTTGAAGCATATATAGTTGTAGGATCACCAGGTTTAAATTCCATATCTATAACATAATCTGATGTCAGTTCTTTAGTCCAATTCGAGCCACCATCGATCGTTTTATAAATTCCCGTATAAGTAGAGGCAAATAAGGTCTGATTATCTGTTGTATCAATTAATAATCTTCCAATGATCCAGGTATCATCAACCGTATAATTCAGACCTGTCTCAACCCAGGTTGATCCTCCATCCGTTGATTTCAGCACCCCAATGGTGTGGTTATCGTAGTATTGCCCACCACCCAAAGACCAAACTGAACCACCATCCCTATCTCCTGTTGCAATATATAAAGTATTGGAACTTTCGAAATCAGAAGGAACTGCAATATCGCTAACTCCTAACACATCATTCCCGTCTGTTAATACGTTCCAGCTTTGCCCATCATCTGTTGTTCTCCATAAACCCCCTGAAGGTGTTCCAACCCAATAAGTATTAGTATCGCTTGGGTGAAATGAGATACAATTTACTCTACCTACTCCAGCATATCCTCCATTCGAATATGCCGGCCCTAACTCCTGCCAATTACCTGAAACTGATTTAGTTTGCATGTTATCTTTTAGATATTCTCTCAAAGCGTCATAAGTAGTAGTATTTGGAAACTAACCAGTTTGTATATTTACTCTTGAATTCCAATAACATTCCCAACGTTTAAATTGCTTCCAACCTGGAACCTTTGTTTTAGTTCCATCATCATTTAGGTAATAACCGTCATTAAAATTTTTAGCTGAATAGTGATCATTAACTGTCTTTTGTATATCAAAAAAAGTAAGCTCCTCTTTTTCTTTGGCCATCTCCTCAACTTTTGGCAACCACGATTGAGCACTTATCCCTAACGTTAGAGATATTAAAATAATAAATAATAAACTTTTTTTCATAGCCCTTAAAATTGTATTGTGAGAATTAATTTAATTCGAATTTTTTGTAAAAAATTTCTTTCGATTCACTAGAAATAATTTGTAGTTTAATTCTGAAAACACCCTTTTCAGCAGTTTTATATACTGTATTTCTAATATTTCCAACTCTTTCTGTACCACACCAACTTTCCTTTTTATCCCAGGTTAATATAAAAGACTCGCCTGCTAAGATCTCAATCCTTTCCTCTGGAGGTTGGCAAGGAGCATCGCATGGACAAGGTAATATTTTTAACTGATTCCAATTATCATTCTCTAACTTTTCAATGTGTAGTTTTAAAGCCTGGTAAAGAAAAACAGAATGTGAAGATGTATTGTTTATTTGAAAAGTAACATGATGATCATCTTTGACAACAATTTCCAGCTCCTTCTTCTCTGAATTAATCTCATGACTCTCCGGAATATCCTTTTGTGATTTACATGCGGTTATTGAAAATAGGAGGATTACAGTTAAAATAGATAGAGTAATTTTCATATTAATAAATTTGGGTACGTAAACATAAAACTTTTTAAGGTCAGAATCAATTATTAAGTAAACAAACAAGATCTACTAAAAGTTAATTTTTTATACTAAAATCAATTTTTTTGATCAATTTGTAATAATTTTAACCTACCTGTAACTAACTATGCAATAAAACGTCACTTTATAACACTTAATTTAATAACAAATTACAATGGAATTAAGAATTGAAAACCTATCGAAAACCTATCCAAATGGAGTACAAGCGCTAAAAAATATCAGTTTAACAATCCCAACCGGAATGTTTGGATTGTTAGGTCCAAACGGTGCTGGAAAATCAACTTTGATGAGAACTATCGCCACCTTGCAAGAGGCAGATAATGGCAGCATAAGCTTGAATGGAATGAATGTTCTGCAACAAAAAGATGAAGTAAGAAAACAATTAGGCTATCTGCCGCAAGAATTTGGGGTATACCCTAAAATTTCAGCAGAAATGATGCTAGATCATTTTGCCGAACTTAAAGGAATAATTGATAAAAAAAAAGAAGAGAACTGGTTAAAGCATTATTGGAACAGACCAATTTATATCACGTTCGTAAAAAGAACCTCAGTGGATATTCAGGTGGAATGAAACAACGATTTGGAATAGCTCAAGCTCTTATAGGAAGTCCCAAACTAATTATTGTTGACGAGCCTACAGCAGGTTTAGATCCTGCCGAGAGAAACCGTTTTCACAATTTGCTTAGCGAAATTGGAGAACATATCATTGTGATTCTATCAACTCATATTGTAGATGATGTAAGTGATTTATGTAAAAACATGGCTATTATAAATGAAGGAGAACTAATAATACAGGGACAACCTGCTGATTTAATTAAAAACATAGAAGGAAATATCTGGGAAAAAGTTATCGAAAAAGATGAATTAAATGAACACCTGGAAAAGTATAATATTATTTCATCCAGGTTATTTACAGGGAAAATTATTATTCATGCCTTTAGTGATTCCAATCCGGATGGATTTCATCAAATATCACCTTCCCTTGAAGATGTGTATTTTTCTTCAATCAAAAAGGTAAAACTAACTGCAAATGTTTAATTAAATCTGTATCATCATGTTTTTTAGAATATTATTATTTGAATTAAAATATAAGTTCCGAAGGCCAGCAGTATACATATATTGGTTAATACTTTTGGGCCTAACCTTTCTAATTGTAAATCTTTTTAATGGTTTAGTTGATGGTGTAACTGTTTCAATAGGCGGAATGGGGGGGAAAGTATATACCAACTCTCCTTTTATTATATATAATATGATTACTGGCCTGAGTTTCACGGCGCTGATACTTTTGCCTGCATTAGTAGGAAACTCAATCTATCGTGATTATGAAAATAATACACATGCTCTATTATTTTCTTATCCGATGACAAGATTTGGATATCTTGGTGGTAGATTTTTGGGTGGATTAATTGCTGCAATATTTGTTTTTTCAGGTTTAAGTTTTGGAATGTATTTAGCCTCTCTGATGCCTTATCTTAACAGGGCCTTTTTTGGAGAGAATCAGTTAATTGCTTATGTAACTCCCTATATTTCAAATATAATTCCTAATTTAGTAATAGTTGGAGTTATTATTTTTGCCATAGCGGCAATCTCAAGAAATTTGCTTGCTACTTACCTGGGGTGTATCGCTTTATTAGTATTATATGGTGTTGCCGGAAGTTTGGTAAGCGACATTGAAAATATTACTTTATCGTCTTTATTAGACCCATTTGGAGGAACTGCCTTTGATACATTAACAAAATATTGGACTGTTACTCAAAAAAATGAGCAAATTATTCCATTCACCAAATTATTGTTCTTTAATAGATTGATTTGGTTAGCATTTGCGCTTGGAATATTTAGTATTTTAATCGTAAGATTTAAGTTCACTCAAAATGTTTTTCAGTTGAAGTTTAGAAAAAACTCACGATTGATATTTGCTAATATCAATCCTGTTCATAAACTCTTTAAGCTAAAGCTTCCAAAAACAAAACAAGATTTTTCGTTAAAATCAAAATTAAAACAACTTATACGGCTTATTCGTTTTGAAACG
>PKTC01000247.1 GCA_002869305.1 Marinilabiliales bacterium | reverse complement strand
TATTGACTTATCCAGATTTTTACAAAGCTGCCGTTGCTTCTGCTGGAAATCATGATCACCGGATGGCTAAAGCATGGTGGCCGGAACAATATATGGGCGAACCTGGAGAACATTACAAAGAACAATCTAATTTATCCATTGCTAAAAATCTTAAGGGTAAGCTTCTGCTTATTCATGGTGATATGGATAATAATGTAAATCCAGCAAGTTCATACAGATTAGCTGCCGAGCTTGTAAAAAACAATAAAGATTTTGAGTTCATTATTATTCCCAATGCAAATCATGATCTAACATGGAGAAGTAAATATGCAGCTCGAAAACGCATGGATTTTTTTGTTAAGCATTTATGGAATATCGAACCACCTAAAGAATTTGAATTTAAGGAATATAATTAATCGAACTTCGACAAGATCGCTGTAACATTATATGCCATATTGAGCCCAAAGAAAGATGACAATATTTGAAATATAACTATAAAATAAATTATCATGTTCAAAAAAGAAACCTACATTAATAGACGTAAACAGTTAAAATCTCAACTTGATTCAGGTATACTATTATTCCTAGGAAACGAAGAAAGTTCTATGAACTACCTTGATAATACCTATCGCTTTAGGCAAGACAGCTCCTTTCTTTATTATTTTGGACTAGACTATCCCGGTTTAGTTGGTATAATTGATTTAGATAATGACAAAGACTATATTTTTGGTGATGATCTCACTATAGATCATATCGTTTGGATGGGATCGCAACCAACTATTAAAGAACAAAGCGAAAATGCGGGAATTAAGTATACAGGTCAGATGAGCGAAATGTTTGATTTTATAAAATCAGCAAAGCAAAAAAAGCGAAAAATTCATTTTTTACCAGCATACCGTCCTGAGCATCAAATAAAACTATATAATTGGCTGGATATCCCTGTTAACGAATCAAGCAAGCTCGCATCAATTGATTTAATCGTTGCAGTTGGAGAACAACGTAATATAAAAACAGAAGAAGAAATTGAGCAACTTGAGCAAGTTGTAAGTGTAACAGCCGATATGCATCATGCTGCAATGCAATATGCCCGACCAGGAATGAAAGAATATGAAATTGCAGCAAAAGTTCATGAAGTGGCACAAGCTGCAGGCGGAGATATTTCCTTTCCAATTATTGCTACGATCAACGGTCAAACTTTGCATAACCACTATCATGGCAATGCAATAAAAGAAGGCGACTTATTTTTGCTAGATGCCGGTGCAGAAAATGAATTAAGATATGCTGGTGATATGTCAAGTACTTTTCCTGTTTCTGCAAAATTTACCCAACGTCAAAAAGAGATTTATCAAATAGCTTTAAATGCACATAATGCAGCTATAGAAGCAATAAAACCAGGTATAAACTTTAAGGATATTCACTTTACTGCTTCAAGAACTATATTTGAAGGACTAAAAGATTTAGGATTTACAAAAGGAAATACAGAAGAAGCAATACAGGCCGGAGCTCATGCCTTATTTTTTCCATGTGGAACTGGTCATTTAATGGGTTTAGATGTTCATGATATGGAAAACCTGGGTGAGCAATATGTTGGATATGCAGGTCAAGCAAAAAGCACCTTATTTGGTTTAAAATCATTGCGTTTAGGCCGTGAACTGCAAACAGGATATGTTGTAACCATAGAACCTGGTATTTACTTTATTCCTGAATTAATCGATCTATGGAAATCGCAAAATAAGTTTATAGAATTTATTAATTATGATAAAGTTGAAAAATACAAAGATTTTGGTGGAACCCGAAACGAAGAAGACATTCTAATTACAGAATCAGGTTATAAAATTCTTGGAAAACCTTTGGCAAAGTCTATTAAAGATGTAGAAGAAGAAAGAGCTAAAGCATTTTAATAATCTATTTCATTAATTCTATTTATATTTATGTCATTCTGAATTATAAAAAAATTAAAATTATGCTACGTAAATTAATATCCATTACAGTTATTCTGATTCTCGGAATATATAACAATTCAAAAGCCTGTACAGTGATAGCTGTAGGCAAAAAGGCATCTGCCGATGGTTCTAATATTATTTCACATACGGATACCGGACCTGACTCCAGAATATTTGTAGTTCCTGCACAAACATTTAAACCTGGAGCAAAAGCTCCTGTTTATTGGGGAATACAAGACGCATCGTTACCGCTTAAAAATGATGGTGAAATATTAGGATATATTCCTCAAGTTGAAAAAACATATAAATATTTTCAGTCGGCATATTCGCAAGTAAACGAACATCAGTTGGGAATTGCAGAAAGCACAACAGCTCAAAGAAAAGAACTAATCTGCATGAAAGGTGAAGGAAAACAAATCATGTCGATTGAACAGGCACAGATTTTTGCTTTGCAACGATATAAAACAGCTCGTGAAGCAGTTCAGTTTATTGGCGATTTAATGACTAAATATGGCTTTATACCGTCGAGTGGTGATGGTTCTGAAACACTGGTAATAGCAGACACTGAGGAAATATGGGTTTTTGAAGTGTTTGGAGTAGGACATGGCTGGGAACCGGAAAGCGGGAAATTAGGTGCTATATGGGCAGCCCAACGATTACCTGATGATCAGGCGACAATGATTCCAAATTGGAGTATCATAAAAGAGATCGATGCAAATGACAAAGATAATTTCATTGTATCTGAAAACTACATGCAGGAAGCGATTAATCGTGGTTGGTACGATCCTAATTCTGGTGAACCATTTATTTGGCAAAAAACCTACGCTCCTGAAGTTTCTGTTGAATATGCAACAAGTCGTTTTTGGTTATTCCACCAAACATTTGTTCCTAATCTAAAAGAATGGCCTAATCGTTTTCCAGAAGGAAATCCTTACAAAGGAATTCAACCTTATTTTCAATATGTAGAACCTTTATCAATCTATCCGTTCTCTATTAAACCTGAGAAAAAAATCTCTGTTCAGGATGTAATTGCTTTCCAACGTTCAACATACGAAGGAACCATTTACGATATGACCTATGATCCAAATTTGTTGGTGCCTGATGGAAAGGGTGGTTATGAAAAAAGTCCATTGGCTACTCCTTTCCCAGGAAGTGATTTAAGAATTCTTTTAAATATAACTTATCGTCGTCCCGTTGCACGACACCGTGGTCATTACGGAATGATACTTCAATTACGCGATTGGTTGCCAAACGAAATTGGTGGAGTTTACTGGGTATATCTTGATAATCCTTATTTTAGTCCGTACGTTCCAATTTATACGGGAAATCTATCAACACACGAATCTTATCAAATTTATAACCCCAACAAATATGATGAAAAATCGGCCCGCTGGGCTATTGATTTTGTGGATAATTTGGCAAACCTAAAATTTCAGGAAGTTATAAAGGATGTATGGGAAGTTCGTGATCCATTTGAAGCTAAAATGTTCGAATACCAGGAAGAATTAGAAAAAGAAGCCTTAAAGCTTTATAAAAAGGATCCTAAAAAAGCACAAGAATATTTAACAAATTATTCAAACGGATTAATGAATGATGTTACTCAAATGTTTTTACAACTAAGAAATCAGATCATTACAGATTATACAAACAATCACGAATAAAAGCAATTCATAACACACTTCGACAAGCTCAGTGTGACGAAGTCATATTGAGCCTGTCGAAATATGACACAATTATTTTAATAAATCACTAACGTAATTCGCAATAGCCATTGAAGAAGTGAGTCCAGGCGATTCAATTCCAATTAAATTTACAAAGCCAGGAAATCCTTTTTCCGACTCCTCCTGAATATAAAAATCACGGATCGCTTCGCCAGACTTCTGCACTTTGGGCCTTATACCAGCCATTTCTGGAACCAAATCATCATATTCTAAAAATGGTAAGAACTTTTTTGCTGATTCAAAAAAAACTTTGTGCAGAGTTTTATTTACAGAATAATCATAAATGTTTTCACCCATCCATTCCACATCTGGTCCCAGCTTCACTCCTCCTCCAATATCAATAGTAACATGAATTCCGATACCTTCCATATTAGGGTTTGGAACCGGATATACCAACCGATTTACTAATTTATTCTTAGGTGGATTTACTCTGAAATAATTTCCTTTGCAAAAAGTTATTTTTAATGATTCATCCGACAGCCCGACCATTTCTGAAATTTTATCCGATTCTAAACCTGCCGAATTAATAACTCTTCTAGTTTTAAACGAAAACTCCTTCCCGTCAGAGTCTTTCAATAGAATTTGATAACCATTTTTAATCTTCTTAATTTTTACAACCTCAGCGCCATAAACAATCTGAGCTCCATTGTTTAAAGCCTTAGCCGCGAATTGATTCATTAATGCGTGGGAATCGACGATGCCAGTTGAAGGAGAATACAATGCGGCTGAGCATTTTATATTTGGTTCCATATCTTGTATTTCTTCTGAATTTAAAAATCGTATATCATCAACTCCATTTTTCTTTGCTTTCCACTTAAGATTTTCAAGTAATTCAATCTCATCCTCTGATGTTGCCACAATCATCTTTCCACACTTAATAAATGGTACATCGTATTCCTTACAGAAATTATACAATAGTTTATTCCCTTCAACACATAATCTTGCTTTTAAACTATTTTGCGGATAATAAATTCCGGCATGAATTACCTCACTATTTCGACTACTGGTTTCCTGTCCAAAGGTTTTATTTCGTTCAATTAAGAATAAATCCTCATTACTCTCTGCAAGTTTTGCAGCTAAAGCCAAACCAACAATACCCGCACCTATTATAGTTGTTTTGCAATCGAACATCATTTTGAATTTTAACATGTAAACATAAACACATTTTTTTATCTTAGCTTAATCATAACTTTCATAATTCCAGTCTTCCTAATTTTCGTATTGAACTATAATATTTATACCGATTATTTATACAAAAAAGAGATGATTTGGATGTTTTCCGGAAATGCACTTTACTATGCAATTGGTATTCCATAGGCATTTATGTACCGCAACAAAAGGGCATTTTACAAATTGATTTGCCCAGCAGCTTTGGTAATGAAACCAACTAGCAGTTTAAGTTTAGTAAAAATAAAACCTAAACATACAGATTGTATCGAATGTGGTTCCTGCAATAAAAATTGTCCTATGGATATAGATGTTATGAACTACATTAAGAATAAAAAGCCAGTCTCAAGCACTGAATGCATTCACTGCAGAAACTGTTCAGTTGCGTGTCCTGAAAATGCAGTATAGAAAATTAAGTTTTAAGTATTTCCCACTCATTTTTGGTAATCATATAGATATAAACATCTAAATTGTAGTATTTTATCTGGCGATCAATAAACATTCCATTTCGAACTGCAACTTTTTGCGATGCAATATTTCTAATGTCAATAACAGAAATAATATGATCCAAATCTTCATTTTCAAACCCAAAATCTCTAAAAAACCTTGCAGCTTCAGACGCATATCCATGCCCCCAATATTTAG
The DNA here is from genome assembly GCA_002869305.1 of Marinilabiliales bacterium. GTDB lineage: Bacteria > Bacteroidota > Bacteroidia > Bacteroidales > UBA12077 > UBA12077. The sequence continues at coordinate 2,889 of PKTC01000247.1, read as the reverse complement.
GAATCAATGAATACCCCACTTCTATCTCTTGTTTTTCCTCAATAGTTTGGGTTAACAATCCGCACATACCTACAAAATCTCCAGAAACCTTATCTATCAGTGCATGATGTCCGTATCTACTTTCCTCATATCGTTTAAATTGAAGTTCTATCCACTCCTTTGCATTTTCTTCAGGACATTTCGTCTCATCAATGCCTAAGTAAGGCAGAGAGGGATTATCAATAAAAAAATCCTTCCAGTGATCAATATCTAATTCTTCTAATTTTCTTATTAGAAGTCGCTCTGTTGTTCTACCATGTGCATACATAAATCCAGTTTATTGTTATGACTAAAGTAGTAATTATTCGTTTAACCTTATTTCTTTATATTGATTTTAAATAAGAGTTAATTTTCAACAGTTCTTTTTAACAGGATCAAATAATTATCAGATTCCCAGTAATTTATTATCAACATTCAAATTATACTATTTCTATCATTTTCAAACTCTTATGTTAATTGATTAATTTTATTATGTTTGTGAACTAACCTAAATAATCTAAATTATGCCAAGCTTCGTAATTAACGAAAAGTGTGATGGATGTAAAGCCCAAGATAAAACTGCTTGCCAATATATATGTCCAAACGATTTAATGATATTAGATAAAGAAAAGAATAAAGCATATAATCGTGCAGTTGACATGTGTTGGGAATGTTATAGTTGTGTGAAAATTTGCCCTACCCAGGCTATTGAAGTACGTGGCTATGCCGATTTTATGCCATTGGGAGCTGTTGTTCAACCTTTAAGGAGCACAGATACAATTATGTGGTCGGTTCGCTTCAGAAACAAAAAGATTAAACGATTCAAATTCCCTATCAGAACTACTCCGGAAGGAAGTGCTCAGCCTGATGCTGGAATGGAAACTGGAACAGATGATTTAAAAAGTCCACTTCTAAGGACAGAACCAGAATCCTTGGGAACCGATTTATACGAAAAATAGATAATTACGATCAAGTGCTAGTATCAAGAAAATGATTTAAACTAAAAACTTGAAACCTTTAACCTGAAACAATCTCAATTATGATAACTGATAATTTCGAAACCGTAATAGTTGAAACCGACTTACTAATCCTTGGTGGTGGAATGGCAGCTTGCGGGGCAGCTTACGAAGCCTCACATTGGGCTAAAAAACATAACAAAAAGGTAACTGTTGTCGATAAAGCATCAATGGAACGCAGTGGTGCTGTGGCAATGGGACTTTCTGCAATAAATCTCTACCTGGGATTAAAAAATGGTAAAAACACAGTAGAAGATTATATTAAATATGTTAAGAACGATTTAATGGGCATTGCCCGCGACGATTTGGTAGCAAACATTGCTCGCCATGTTGATTCTTCTGTTCATTTATTCGAGAAGTGGGGATTACCAATTTGGAAAGATGAAGAAGGAAATTATATTAACGAGGGTCGCTGGCAAATTATGATTCACGGTGAATCATACAAAAATATTGTATCTGAAGCCGCCAAAAACGCTTTGAAAGAATTAGGTGAAAATGGAGAATATTACGAACGTATCTTTATTACCGAACCTATAATGGATGGTGATCGTTGCGTGGGAGCAGCTGGTTTTAGTGTTCGAGAAAATAAGTTCTATATATTTAAAGCTCAGGCAGTATTAGATGTTATGGGTGGCGCTGTTCATATTTTCCGTCCAAAATCTGTTGGGGAAGGATTGGGTCGTTCATGGTATCCACCATTCAATTCAGGTGCAAGCACGTATTTTACTTTAAAAGCTGGTGCTGAAATGACTTGTCAGGAGGTTCGCTTTGTTCCGGTTCGATTTAAAGATTCTTATGGCCCAGTTGGTGCATGGTTTCTTCTTTTCAAATCGAAAGCAACCAATGCTAAGGGTGAGGATTACATGGAAACCCGAAAAGATGAACTTGAAAAGTGGGCTCCATACGGAACATCCAAACCTACTCCTGCCAACCTTAGAAATTACTTAATGCTGCAAGAACTAGAAGAAGGCAATGGACCAATCTATATGCGCACCGATGAAGCTATTCAAAAATTAATGGCAGATATTGTTGACGAAAAAGAAGCTAAACGTAAAATGAAAGAATTGGAATCAGAAGCTTGGGAAGACTTCTTAGATATGACGGTAAGTCAGGCTCTAAACTGGGCAGCTCACAATATTTCTCCAGAAGAAAGTCCCTCTGAAATTTCTGCCTGTGAACCTTATTTTATTAGTTCACATTCGGGTGCTTCTGGTGCATGGGTTAGCGGGCCTAAAGATTTATCTCCTGCAGAAGAATATTATTGGGGATACGATAATATGACTACGGTAAAAGGTTTATTTGCTGCTGGTGATGCATCAGGAGCTTCATCTCATAAATTCTCTTCAGGATCATTTACGGAAGGTCGTATAGCTGCAAAAGCTGCTTTAGCGTTTATAGTTGATAATCCTGGTGATACACAAATAGATGATGAAAAAATCAGTGCATTAAAAGAAAGAATTTTGCAGCCAATGAACATATTTAATGAACATAAAGATTATGCGAATGATGAAGATGTAAACCCAAATTTCATTAAACCTAAAATGTTTATGTTCCGTTTACAAAAGATCATGGATGAATATGCTGGTGGAACTTCGGTTAATTTTAAAACATCCAAAGCATTACTGGAAAAAGGCCTTGAATTTTTGCAATTTATGAAAGAAGATGCCGAAAAATTAGCGGCCTCAGATTTAAATGAATTAATGCGTTGTTGGGAGAATGTTCATCGAATGTGGCAAGCTGAATCACATATCAGAACGATGTTATTCCGTGAAGAAACTCGTTGGCCAGGATATTATTTCAGAACCGATCATCCAACCATGAAAGAAGATTGGAAAGCATTTGCAAACTGTAAATG
>PKTC01000246.1 GCA_002869305.1 Marinilabiliales bacterium | reverse complement strand
CTGAATATATCAAAGGAAAAGAGGTATTATTTCTTAGCCCTACCGTCAGTACCGAAATGCTAAGTAATATTGACGATAATTTTTTTAGAATTTTGTCATCTGATTCAGAGAATATTACGACATCCTTTAAAATTGCTACTCTGTCAAGTTTTGCCTTTGCCTGTACTGATCCTCTTAAATTAATACCCATTATACTGTAAATGACTTAGGTCTACTTAATAACCGTAGTACGTGTTAACACCGTACTTGGTTGCATGCTTTACATAAAAACAAATATAATAATTAATAACAGATTTAAAGGAATAATATTTGAAATTGAAATTAAACATCCAGAGCAAAACTCTGGATGTTTTCTAGTTATTAAAAGTTAACAAGTTACTTTTCATTGATTTTGGTTCATAATAATCGAAAAGATCATAAGTAGGCCAATCATCGATTGTAGCTAAACCCTTTATCATTGTTTTATTGATTTGAACTGGGAAACGCGCACCATATTTAGGTGTTGTATTAATAATTAAGACCCAGCTTAAACCATTTTGCTCCCTTTTGAGTAATGCCGAAGTTCCTGATAAAGTTCCAGTTCTCCACCAATATCCGTTATTATCAGTTCCAGTCCATCCAAATGGTCTGATCCATCTGCTTGATTTTGTCATTTCCTGAATAGACTCCCTTGACAATATATCACCTCTCAGATCAAAACCATCAATGGCTACAATCAGTTTCATTAACTCAGTTGGAGTGGCTACCCAACCACCTGCTGCTCCAAGAGTTTCTATAGAATTACCTCCATAATATTTTGGTACACGTTCACCAGTTCCAAAACTGGAAAGAACTTCTCTTTCTCCTTTTAAACCATAATAATGTACTTCATTTTCAAATCGATTATCTGGAAGGGATTTTCCCAAATGCATATCATAAATACCTAAAGGATTTAATACCTGTTCGATGACATAGCTTTCGTAAGGTCGACCAGATGCTTTTTCAACAACCAAACCTAGCAGAGCATAACCAAAATTTGAATAAACCGATTTTCTACCAGGAGTATAATCTAGATTTCGATTTTCAAGCACATATTGGGTGATAGTTTCAATACTTAAAGGTAATTCTGCTTTCATTTCTTACGCAATCTTAAGGTTCTGAAACATTGGGTCACCTTTTTTATTGGTCCAGCCGGAAGTGTGATTCAATAGATTTTTTACTGTAATTCCTAAAACTTTTTCATCTGAAATTTCTCTGTACTTTTCATCATTTAAAATACCGTTATCACCAAAAACTGTATCGTTAAGGCTAAGTAAATTGTCTTCAACAAGGTTCATTACAGCAACGGCTGTTATTAATTTTGATACACTGGCTACACGGAATAAATGTTTAGGTTGAACTTCAACCTGCTTATCCATATCGGCATATCCAAAACCTTTTGAGTATATTAATCTTTCGTCTTTTACTACAGCTACTGATGCTCCTACAATATTCCATTTATGCATAAAACTTTCAATTTGCTTATCAAGCCCTTGCATAGATTCATATGCCGATAAATTATTGTTTATTCGTAATGAAATCGGCATGCGTTCCTCTGAAGGAACAACTTTTTCGGTGGTAGATTTATCAGAAAAACTGATCGCAATCTCACCAAAGAAGACTATAAAAAATAAAATTGTTATCCTTAATACTTTTATAAATTTCATAAATAATGTTTTCGTTCCCACTAAATTCAGCGCTCAGAGAATAATACTCTGAATATCTGCACCTTATTCTTATTTTAATAAGAAAAACGGGTGCAAAGCTAATTAAATATCTCTAACAACAACAAAATCGACTACAAGTTTTGACAAATGCTAAAATTTTGATGATGAGTTTATTAACATTTTTATAGTGGAAAGTCAGGAAAGCATAAAAAAACCACTGTCTTGGGCAAAACAGTGGTTGTTGAAAACTTTTACTTTTATATTAGAAGAAATATCCCAATGAAACTACAAACTGGCTATTTCTTGAATCAAAACTTCTTGTTTCGCCACCAACTTTAATACCATCACCTAATTTACTTAGGTTTCCTTCGTACTTGGCATCGATTGTTAATTTTTTACCTAAATCTAAACCTAATCCTACCTGATAGCCCCAGGTTGCTCCATTGAATTCTTCTTCATATTCATTATAATCTTTCAAAACTGAGGAACTACTGAGCATTATCGTAGCAATAGGACCTCCCTGAATACGAGCCGGACCAAATTTGTATCCTAACATGATTGGAATATCAATTTGTTTAAAATCCTGATTCTTAATGGTGCTTACGGTTGTTCCTGTTGATTCTAACAATCTTGTAACTTCTACCTCACCACTAGTAGATGTAAATAAAAGTTCGGGTTGAACATATAACTTAGCTAAGGTAATACGAGCCATTAAACCACCCTGAAAACCAACTTTAGAGTTTTTACCTTTAATAGCCAATTCATCAATATCAGATGCATCATCAATATCAATTACATCATCAACTTTTATACTAGTAGATGTAATACCAGCCTTTATACCAATCTTAAAAAAGTCAGATTGTGCTTTCGATACCATTGTAAATGGTATAATTAGTAATGCTATTAAAATAATTCGTTTCATACTATTCAATTTTTAGTTTATTGTTCATCATTTTCAAAAACCATTCCAAGAATGATTCAATTGAATTTGTAAATATAGGTAATTAACCAAATTCCAATAAAAAAAGGGTAAGAAAATTAATCCTTACCCCTCAATTTATATATAATATCCTAGTGTACATGTCCGTGTTCAACTTCTTCTTTAGTTGCTTCGCGAACTTCCATAATTTTACCTGAAAAGTGTAAATTATCACCTGCTAATGGATGGTTAAAATCCATGGTTACAGATTCATCCTTTACCTCAACAACAACACCATTGAATTTTTGACCTTCATTGTTCTGCATAGGTATTACATTACCTTCTGCTAATAAACCTTCTTCAATTTTACCTTCTACTTCGAAAAGATTCTTTGGTAAATCCATTACAGCCTCTTCGCTTGCCTGACCATATGCTTCTTCACTTTTTAAAATAAACTCGAAATCATCACCTGCTTTTAGTCCTTTTAAGTTTTCTTCGAATTTAGGAAGCATTAATCCTGCTCCATATAAAAATACAAATGGTTTTTCTTCTTTAACAGTCTCTACTATATCTCCCTCACGATTATCAACTTTTAATTGATAAACCAACGTAACTACTTTTTCGTTTGAAATTGTCATAATTTTTATTTTGAATGAATAATTGCTGCAAAGAAAACTTTTAATTGTTAGAATTACAAATAATTAATATTTTATTGATGTTTAATAATATATGTTTAACAAACGTTTGAGTAAATAGTTTTTGTACTTTTAAAAGATATATAAAATCGATTCTTTGATATATAGAAAGCTAATTATCTATTATTTTTCTGGAACTGGAAACGCCAGAAATGTTGCCTTCTGGATTGACCAGTTAGCAAAAGAATTCGATATTAAATCGAAAATAATAGATATTAGCAAATTAAAAGATCGCAAAAAGTTAGAAATTCCCAAAGATGCTTTGATCGGCTTTTGTAGTCCTACACATGGATTTAATTTTCCACCGATCATGTTTCATTTTTTATTACGTTTTCCGCCTGCAAAAAAGAACGATTGCTTTATTGTAAATACGCGTGCAGGGATGAAAGCAGGGCGGTTTTTTTTACCTGGAATAAGTGGAATGGCTCAATATTTTTCTGCACTAATTTTAAGACTTAAAGGATATAAAATCAAGGGCATGCATCCTATTGATTTACCTTCTAACTGGATATCTTTTCATCCAGGAATAAAAGAAAAGGTGGTTAAATCAATTTATGAAAGAAGAAAAAGTGAAGTAACTAAATTAGCTCATAATCTATTCTCAGGAGGAAAAAGTTATAAAGGATTAAGAGCAATTATAGTTGACATACTTATTACTCCCATTGCATTTGCATACTATATTGTGGGCAGATTTATTCTTGCTAAATCTTTTTATGCTTCACAGGATTGCTCAAAATGTAATTTATGTATTCAAAAATGCCCGATTCAAGCTATTAAAACAATTGATAAAAGGCCTTTTTGGACGCACAACTGTGAAAGTTGTATGCAGTGCATGAATATTTGTCCTGAACGAGCTATTGAAACAGCGCATGGCTTAACTATTGGAATGTATTATCTAATTACATCTGTTGTTATCATAAAATTGTACCAACTTGTTGATTTGAATATAATTATAGATAAGCTATTCCCTGAATGGCTGGGTGATTTATTTCAGTTTTTTATTGATGCAGGATTAATTATTATCCTGTTTATTGTTTATTATAGTATTTTCCACTATCTGCTGCGTTTCAAAATATTTGAGAGATTTGTTGTTTATACTTCTTTAACCAAATGGAAATTTTGGAGAAGGTATAAGATTATCAAGAAATAGTAGTAGTGATCAGTGAATTGTGATTGGTGAATGATAATTACAGATTTACTAATCATTAACAAAAAAGAGCAGCAGGCCTATAAGCCGGGTTTTGTTTCCTATCCCGATAAATATCGAGACGGAATTCCATCATTTATCTAAGCAACCTACCCCCCAACATCGAACGAGCAGTTCTTAATTGCTGGTATACATGGTCTTGCAACCCAAAAGACAGACAGCATTTGATATTGCTACCAAAACTGGTGAGCTCTTACCTCACCTTCTCACCTTTACCCTAAGGTAGTTATTTTCTTCTCTGTTACTATACCCTCACGGATATCTCTCATTTCGAGAGTTTGGCGCTCTTTGTTGCCCGGACTTTCCTTACCAACAAGAAATGTCGGCACGATGAAACAGCCTACTGCAATGCAAAGTTAATTTTTTAATCTGATTTCCAGATTCACGATTCCGAATTATTTTATCATAACCATGGTTGCTCCATATCCATATTCTTTAAATGAAGCATCCTGATAACGCAATTTCGGATATTTTCTGTCAAGCGTTTTAATTATTTCATGCTTTAATCGTCCATTCCCAACTCCATGAATAAACACCATTTTTCGAGTTCCAGCAATAATTCCTCCATCCAAGGTAGTTGTAAAACGACTCATTTGTATATCGAGAATCTCTTTATTAGATAAGTTTGAGTAATCATCAACCAATTCCTGAATATGCAGATCAACCTCTTCTATTTCTTCATCTTTTCCGCTTTTACTGCTTTTGAATTGCTTTTTTATTACTTTTCTTTCCTTTTCCTTAATTGCGTTTGTAATATCTTCATCAGATAAATGATCAGCCAGATTAATTTCTTCGGATGTTAATTCATATATGAATGCCTGTTCGTGAAAGAAATCATTATCTCCAAAGGTATTTTGTTTGAAAAACCTACTGGGCTTTACACTCCATGTCTTATTAATTGTATTTAACAAATAATAATTTCCTTTACGAAAGAATAAGAGTTGAAAATTTAACTCCTCAAAATTGTTTAGATTCTCTCTGGTAATAGTATCTAACTGAACTTTGGTATTATCTTCTAAATTACCATAAGCAAAAAGAGATTGGAATTCGTTCTCACTTTTCGAAATTGAATATAGCACTCTAAAATTACTATCATTTATTAAATAGACATTTAAATCAGAATTTAACATATCCTTTTGATTGATAGGAACCAAAGCAAAAAACACATTTGCTTTTCGATCTGCATTCATACCATCTTCTTCCAAGTCTTCCTCAACTATTTGTTTACTAGAGCTTATTGTCTCCACCTCATCTTCAAGTTGAACATTACCTGAGCTTTCAGTAAAATTATAGTTACCTTCAATTATCAAAAGTTCGCTCATCAGAACTGGAATCTCAAATCCGTCCTCATTTAATACGATAGCTATATTCTGATCCTGAAAACGAACAATCTCCCCTTGTCCAACATCATTCAAAAACTTTACTTTATCACCTTTTCTAAAATTCATTCTAACCAATCTTTAAATTAATTCCCGACAAAATTAGTTATTTTTGCACTCTCAAAAGCGAAAATATGAGTATTAAACCTGAAAATATACGAATTGAAGATTATACCTACAATTTACCTGATGAAAGAATTGCAAAGTATCCAATTGAACAAAGAGATTTATCAAAGCTTTTAATTTATAATAAAGGTAAGCTAGAGAAGAATGTTTTTAATCACATCCATCAATATGTTGACTCTAAATCTACTTTAGTATTTAATAATACTAAAGTGATTCAGGCCAGGTTAAAATTTTTTAAAGAAACAGGAGCTCAAATTGAGATATTTTGCCTCGAACCCATTGAACCATCCGATTATGTTATTGCTTTCCAACAAACTGAAAAGATTACCTGGAAATGTATTGTTGGAAATTTAAAAAAATGGAAAGATCTGGATTTAGTTAAAATCATTTAAATAAATAATAAAGAAATTGAATTAGTCGCACGTAAAAAATCGCAAGAAGGTAATGCTCAAATAATTGAATTCTACTGGAATAATACTAATTATACCTTTAGTGAAATACTTGAAAATATAGGAGTAACGCCTATTCCACCATATTTAAACCGAGAATCAGAAAGTCTTGATAAAGATCGCTATCAAACGGTTTATTCCAAACTTAAAGGCTCAGTTGCTGCTCCTACTGCAGGACTTCATTTTACGAATGAAGCATTGAATAAATTACAAAAAAACGGAGTTGACATTGAAGAGATTACGTTACATGTTGGCGCAGGTACCTTTAAACCGGTAAAGTCTGAAACAATTAACGAGCATGAAATGCATACAGAGCACTTTGTTGTGAATAAAAGTACTATCATCAAACTTTTAAACTCTGAAAAAATTGTAGCTGTTGGAACAACATCTGTTCGTACCATTGAAAGTATATATTGGATTGGTGCCAGGCTATTCCATAAGAATAAATTTGATGCTCATCTCTCTCAGTGGGAAGCCTACCAAATACCTTCTTGTACAAAAAAAGAAGCATTGCAAAAATTATTAGACTATTTGCTAAAAAATAATCTGAATGAAGTCAATGCATCGACTCAAATTATGATATTTCCGGGCTATGAATTTAAAATGTTAAATGCCTTAATAACAAATTTTCATCAACCAAAAAGCACCTTACTTTTGCTTATCGCTGCATTTATTGGTAGTGATTGGAAAAGAGTTTACGATTATGCTTTGAAAAATGATTTTCGATTTTTAAGTTATGGTGACAGTTCCATGTTAATTCCAAACTAGACCCATTCATTTGTAAATTAGTCACATACGAACAAGGTACAAATCTTGGTTAATTAAAGTAATTCTCAAGTAACTTTTTCTACATTTATTAAATATTCACCCTTTTAATATACCTTTGCTGTGTTTGTATGAATACCATTAAAACCTATAAAATAACAGATTGGTTACCTACTACCAAAAAAGAAGTAGTTGCCAGAGCTTGGGAAGAATTAGATGTAATTCTCTTTAGCGGTGATGCATATGTTGATCATCCCTCGTTTGGTCCAGCTGTGATTGGTAGAGTTTTAGAGTCATTCGGGTTAAAAGTTGCAATAGTTCCACAACCCAACTGGCAAGATGATTTGCGAGACTTTAAAAAATTGGGTAAACCACGATTGTTTTTTGCAGTTACCTCAGGTTGTATGGATTCAATGGTTAATCATTACACCGCCAATAAACGTTTAAGATCTAATGATGCTTATACTCCCGGTGGAAAAGCAGGATTTAGACCAGATTATGCAACAATCACCTATTCAAATATCTTAAAGAAGATATATCCAGAAATACCCGTAATAATTGGTGGCGTGGAAGCCTCTCTACGTCGTGTAACACACTATGATTACTGGTCGGATAAGCTAAAACCAGGAATACTAGAAGAAAGCAAAGCAGACTTGCTGGTTTACGGAATGGGAGAAAAGCCATTAAGTGAGATCGTAAAACTATTAAAAAAGGAAGTGCCTCTTCATAAAATTACTAACATTCCACAAACTTCATTTCTTGCAAATAAAGAGGATCTTAGTAAAACAAATGACTGGGAAGACATTGAATTAAGTAGCCATGATGAGTGTTTAAAAGATAAAATTAAGTATGCGAAGAACTTCAAAGTAATTGAAGAAGAATCTAACAGATATCAAAGTAAAAAAAGGTTAATTCAAAAAGTTGGGAAGCAAAATATTGTTATAAATCCTCCCTTTGAACCAATCCCAGAAAATGAAATTGATGCCGTATATAATTTGCCATTTACCAGATTACCACATCCGAAATATTCAAAGAAAGATGCAATTCCAGCATACGAAATGATAAGGCATTCAATTACCCTACACCGAGGATGTTTTGGAGCCTGTTCGTTTTGCACCATAT
>PKTC01000008.1 GCA_002869305.1 Marinilabiliales bacterium | reverse complement strand
TGTTTGTCTCCTTTTATAACTGCCTCTTCAAGAGCAAAAGAAGAACTTTCTAGCTGAATATCGATCTTATCGTCTGAATAAACATTAAGCTGATATTTTTTTGTTTTATACCCAAGAGATGAGAATTCCACGTTATGAAAGCCTGGAGATAAATTAATTTTGAAATTTCCGTTCATATCACTAGAGGTTCCCGTTTTGGTATCTTCTATAAATAAGGTGGCTCCGATAAGCGATTGACCTGTTTCACCATCCGTGATCCTTCCAATAACTCTTGCTTTACCTATTGTTTTACTATTCTTATTTCCTACAACAATTGTTTTTACCACATTAGCCCTTCGTCCTTCCAAATATCTTTTTTCACTATCTGTTAGTAAAGATGTTTCTTCCATAGCCAATTGCTTGTTTTGATTATTAAAAACATTATTTGCTAAAGGAAGCGGCTCATCTAATATTACATAACTATTATGCCAGGGCGATACAAATAAATTGGTTCCGTCTAAAGCAATTTGCAGTGCTTCAATTATGGGAATTGAATCAGAATTTATGCTTATCCTCTTAAATATTCCGAGGCTATCTGAATAATAAATTCTTTTGCTTGTTTTACTTTCTATTAAATCTATAAAATCATTAAAATTGTAGTCGTTAATATTTAAAGAAATATATTCCATCTTTTGCCCTAGAACACTTAAGGAGTATAATAAACTGACAACTAATATGATACCTATTTTTTTCAATTTTCTAAACTATTGCAAAATTTTATTAATTCATTAAGATCGCTATACATCGCTTTCTTTAAATAAATACGATTAGTTCGCATAAACTTCGAAATCTTAGGTTGATTTGATTCTTGAAACTGTTTTAAGAAAATTCTTTTGGATTGCAATCTTACAAGTTGTTTGTCTTTAAGCAAAAAATTTGTTTTAGTAGCATTAGTAAAGATATAATCAGAAGCTTCACTACCAGAAGAAATTTTAAAATCTTTTTCCCAATATCTTAAGATTTTTACTTCTCCACTTCCAATTACTTCGTAAATTTTAAAATCCCAACCTTGATTTAAAACCATAAAATAATTATTGTTAAAGCTAAATTCTTTCACAATTTCCTTAGGGATACTAATTATTTTATCGACACCATTGAACATAAATTTCAATAGTATCTGCTGTTTATGGATATCATAATTTAGAAGTACTCTTTCAAATCTTTTATTTTTTATGGTAATACTACCTTCTTTAAAATCTCTAATTTTAAAATATTGATGGCCTTTTACTCTGTTTGAAATACTGTAATTATATAATTCTCCATTATACAATATTGAATTTTGACCATACGAGAATTCATTACTCTGTTGGGCCTTTAGGTTAAATTTACTAAACCCTAGAATCAAAAATACTATAACTATTATCTTGTTTGTATGCATTTCTATTTAAGAATTCTATAGAACTAAACCCATAGTAAAACGGTCATTTTTACTAACAAATACTTTCTTATTATATTATTTATTTCAAAAATATGCGCTATATACATAATAATTCTTGATGAATGTTAAGAGTTTACTACATAGTGCTTACTTATTTCACATAATTCTAAATACAGCTATGAATCCCAACTAAAAGACCATATAAAAAGTTCCATGCTGCATATGAATAATTTTTCGTTTTATATATTTATTATTGAGCTTTCTCAATTGGTTTACATCAAGATACTCTGTGCTTCTATTAATCTTCTAAATGACTAAAAACAAATCTTTTATAAAAACTAAATTAATACTTTCTTTAATGAAATAGAAAATATATTTCGTCAAGTAGTCTTATAATTCGACTAATTAATAGCGTAAAAGTTAAAAGCTGTGTTTCTCGATTGCTTTCACCATATATTTATTTTTAAACAAATATTAAGCAGTCTTATGGAAAATTGGAAATAGTAAATTTTAAGTGAGTGTACAAAAAACTCAATATACTCAAATAAAAAATCCTTTAATGCAATGCATTAAAGGATTTTTGTTGAGGTCACGGGCGGATTCGAACCGCCGTACACGGTTTTGCAGACCGCTGCCTAGCCACTCGGCCACGCGACCGATTTTAATCGGACAGCAAAAATAGAGTTTTTTTTCGCAATACTCAAATCTTTAATCATTATTTTTATCTGCTTAGCGTAACGCTAACCCTCTCCATCTTACCACCCATTGGTGGGTTCATCTTCGATACTTTCACTTCCGCCTTTTTTATTGTATCAAAATAATCATATAATGAATCCAATATTCTACCTGCAATATGTTCCAGTAAATGCGATTTTTTATGCATTTCCTCCTTAACTAACAGGTATGCTTTCTGATAGTTAAGAGCATCTTGAATATCATCTGATTTTGCAGGAACCTGCATGTCAGTTTCTATTGATAAATCAACCAAAAAACGATTTCCAACAATTTGCTCCTCTTCAAAGCAACCGTGATATGCATAAAACTCCATATTTTCAATCTTTATTAATCCCATCGCCTATTCATTTTAGAATTTTAACCAAATTTATTATTAAAAATCGATTTACACATTTTTTAAAACAAATTATACAGCATAAGATAAAATCCTGTACTTTTGTAAGTTCAAATAATTAAGACCGAAAAATTAACTTTTTGTTATGACAGAACGCAAGGAATCAGAAGAAAGAAAATCTTTAAACTTTATAGAAAGTATTATTGAAGAAGATTTAAGAAACAACAAGAACAATGGAATAGTATATACCAGATTTCCACCAGAACCTAATGGATATTTACATATTGGTCATGCTAAATCTATCTGTTTAAACTTCGGTCTTGCCCAAAAATATAATGGAAAAACAAACCTTAGATTCGACGATACAAATCCTAGTAAAGAAGAAGTAGAATACGTTGATTCTATAATGGAAGATGTTAGATGGTTAGGTTTTGATTGGGAAGGAGAGCCACACTTTGCTTCAGATTATTTTGAACAACTTTACGAATGGGCTATAAAAATTATCAAATCAGGTAAAGCTTATGTTGATGATCAAACTCCTGAGCTCATAAGTCAGCAAAGGGGAACTCCAACTAAAAAGGGTATTGAAAGCCCTTTTAGAAATCGATCGATCGAAGAAAACCTCGATTTATTTACTCGAATGAAAGATGGAGAATTTGCTGAAGGCGAAAGAGTTCTTCGTGCTAAAATTGATATGGCATCGCCTAACATGCATATGAGAGATCCAATAATGTATCGGGTGTTGCGCAAAGAGCATCATCGTACAGGCAATAAATGGTGTATATATCCAATGTATGATTTTGCTCACGGGCAATCGGATTATATCGAGGGGATAACACATTCTGTTTGTACACTGGAATTTGAAGTCCACAGGCCTTTATATGAATGGTTTTTAGAAAACGTTTTTACAGAAGGCGATATTAAACCAAGACAGATCGAATTCGCAAGGCTCAACTTAAGTTATACAATTATGAGTAAGCGAAAGCTATTGGAGTTGGTTCAAAAAAATATTGTAAATGGTTGGGACGATCCTCGCATGCCCACAATTACTGGATTAAGAAGAAGAGGTTTTACTCCAGAAGCCATAAGAAAATTTGCCGATACAATTGGTGTTGCTAAGCGTGATAATGTTATCGATGTGGCTTTATTAGAGCATAGTTTGCGCGATGATCTCAACAAAACAGCTTCTCGTGTAATGTCTGTTTTAAATCCTTTAAAAATTGTTATCACCAATTACCCTGAGGATAAAGAGGAGTTCGTGCGCATTGAAAATAATCCGGAAGATGAGAATATGGGAATCCGAGAAATGCCATTTTCAAGGGAATTGTATATTGAGCAGGATGATTTTATGGAAGATGCTCCTAAAAAGTTTTTCCGTTTAGCTCCAGATAAAGAAGTTAGACTTAAAGCGGCCTACATTATTAAATGCGAACAAGTTATTAAGGACTCAGAAGGAAATATTACAGAACTTCGTTGTACCTATGATCCAGATTCGAAAAGTGGAAGTGGTACTGAAGCTAGCAAGCGAAAAGTAAAAGGAACATTGCATTGGGTTTCGGCAAAACATGCTGTTGATGCAGAGGTTCGTTTGTATGATCGATTATTTGTTGATGAGGCTCCTGATGGGCATAAAGATAAAGATTTTAAGGATTTCTTAAATCCTGAATCATTGCAAATTCTTAAAAACTGCAAACTTGAACCAAGCTTAAAGAATGCAGAGCCAGAATCTAAATATCAGTTTCAACGTTTAGGTTATTTCTGTGTTGATAGAAGAGATTCAAAACCAGGAAATCTTGTATTTAACAGAACAGTACCATTAAAAGATTCATGGAGTAAGCAAAATAAATAAACCACTATAGATTACCCGAAATAATTGATTTCGGGTATATTATTTTTCCATTAAATCGCCAATAACAACAGAAGCACAGAAACAACCATATATTGGTGGCATATAAGATATTGTACCTACCGTTGATTTTTTATTTTCTCCAGGCTCATCAACTATTACCGCCGACTCTTCTGCTTTATTTTCCGAAAAAACAACTTTAAATCCTTTAGAAATTCCTAGCTTTCGTAATCTTTTTCGTAATAAAAAACCAAGTCTACAGTTATACGATTTGGAAATATCTTTTATAGTAACTTTGGTTGGATCGATGCGAGCTCCCGAACCTAATGAACTTACAATTTTTAGACCTTTTTGAATACTATGATAAATTAAATAAACCTTTGGCGATAGCGTATCAATTGCATCTACTACATAATCATAAGGTCTATCCAGGATTTCAATCATTTTATCATCCTTTATATATTCTTGGATAATATGTAAATTAAGTTTTGGATTAATATCTAACAAACGCTTGCCGAGCATTTCAGCTTTAGGATGCCCTATGGTGCTTTCCAGCGCTATTAATTGCCTGTTTTTATTTGACGGAGTTATTAAATCGCCATCAACAATTGTTAATGCACCAATCCCTGCCCTGCATAAACATTCTGCTGCATAAGCTCCAACTCCTCCTAATCCAACAACCAACACATGGGAACCTTGTAGCTTTTTACTATTTTCCGATCCTATCAACAATTCTGTTCTTGCTTGCCAATTTTCACTATTCATTTAATAATTTCTTAAGATTTTTTAGTATCTGAATTTTTAAACTATCGATCGATATACCAATATTTTCGGCTGCAATATTATATAAATTCTTAATATCAACATCAAAATCATCTGTTTCAAAAAAAATCTTTTCAATAGGTAGATCTTTAAGATATTCACTTAGTCTTGAATTTTTAGATATATGATGACTTAAGGACAAGTAAAACCCATGATTGATGAAATCAAATGCCATTTGCCTGCTGCCATTGAAATGATGAATTACCCATGGAATTTTAGGCTGTAAGTCCACCTTTAATTTTAAAATCTCATTGTGAGCTTTCACCGAGTGAATGATAACTGGTAAATGAGCTTCCTCTGCAATTTTAATATGAGCTTTCAACACTTGAAGTTGAATATCAAGATCGGGTCCTTTGATTTTATCAATACCAGTTTCTCCAATTGCAATTATAGATTTGTTTTGTATTAATAATCCTAAACGATCGCTTATTTCTTCTATGGAAATCTTATCTGAATGCCAGGGATGAAGTCCTGCAGTAAAAAAAATCTTATCACTTTTTGGAGTGATAAGATCATTTTGCAAAAATAAGCTCTGAATAACAATTTCCTTTTCAGCCGGCAACTGCTCATGTGCATGAAAATCTAAAAAATAATCTTCAGGGAAATCCATTATTCATTATTTTACTCTTTTTTTATATTATCCAATCCAGCCTGAAGTCTTCGCAGGGTTTCTTCTTTACCAATCAGTTCAGCAATTTCAAGAACACCAGGACCAATTCCTGCACCTACAAGTGTTAACCTAAGAGGATTCATAACTTGTCCCATTCCAAACTCTTTTCCTTCTAGAAAATCCTGAATTACTTTTTCCAGGTTTTCATGATTAAAAGTCTCAACTATTTCAAATTGCATTTTTAATTCCGACAAAATTTTATTGGTATTATCTTTCCAGCGTTTTTTTACAAACTTTGCATCATATTCAGTTGGTGCTTTAAAAAAGAAATATGACTGATCCCAAAATTCCGAAACAAAATTTGTTCTTTCCTTTATAAGCTTTACAACATTTATTACATAAATGTCTTCAACACTAATTCCTTTTTCTCTTAATACTTTTTGATAGAGTCTAGCCAATTTTTCATCAGAGCGATTCACTAAGTATTTATGATTAAACCATTTTGCCTTCTCATGATCAAATTTTGCGCCGGCCTTATGTACCTTATGTAAATCAAATGATGATATTAAATCTCGCATAGATATTATTTCTTCTTCCGTTCCCGGATTCCATCCTAATAAGGCCAGCATATTTACAAATGCTTCTGGGAAATATCCATCCTCGCGATATCCTCTAGAAACTTCTCCTGTTTTTGGATCTGTCCACTCCAAAGGAAATACCGGAAAACCTAATGCATCACCATCTCTTTTACTTAGTTTTCCTTTGCCACTTGGTTTAAGTAATAATGGTAGATGTGCAAATTCTGGTTGAGATGCTTCCCATCCAAATGCCCTATATAACATTACATGCAATGGTAAAGAAGGTAACCATTCTTCTCCACGAATAACATGAGATATTTTCATTAAATGATCATCAACCACATTTGCCAAATGATAGGTAGGCATTCCGTCGGATTTAAACAGTACTTTATCATCCAGTTGATTTGTATTTACTTTAACCTTACCTCGTATTATATCCTCAACGATAACTTCCTCATTGTCTGGCATTTTAAATCTAACCACATATGGGCTTTCTTTTAGGAGGCTGTTCGTTTCTTCTTCAGGTAAAGTGAGAGAATTTCTCATGTCAGTTCTTGTAACAGCATTATATTGCTGAATACTACTCTTCTCCTCCTTAAGTCGCTCCCTCATTGCATCAAGCTCCTCTGGCGTGTCGAAAGCATAATACGCTTTCCCGGATTCTATAAGGCTCTCTGCAAATTCCTTGTATATCTCCTTTCTATCAGACTGTCGATATGGACCGTAAGCGCCACCTTCTTCAATACCTTCATCAATTTCAATTCCACACCACTTAAGTGATTCAATAATATAATCTTCAGCACCTTGTACATATCTTGTTTGATCGGTGTCCTCAATTCTTAAAATAAAATGACCGTTGTTTTTCTTTGCAAAAAGATAATTAAACAAGGCCGTTCTAACGCCTCCCATATGCAATGGACCCGTTGGACTTGGTGCGAATCTAACTCTTACTTTTCTGTTATTCATCAGATGATGGTGTTTATTCCCAATTTAAAATTACTTTTCCACTATTCCCTTCGTCCATTATTTGAAAACCTTTATCAAATTCATTAATTGGAAACTGATGGGTAATCATTGGGCTTAAATCCAATCCGGTATGTAACATTTGTTCCATTTGATACCATGTTTCAAACATTTCGCGACCATAAATACCTTTTAAAGTAAGACCCTTGAAGATTACCTTATCCCAATTAATTCCTGTTTTTGGGGGAAGAATTACTAACAGTGAGATTTTTCCTGAATTATACATAGAATCCAGCATATCATTAAATGCATGAGGAGATCCTGAACATTCCAATCCAATATCAAAGCCAATCATTCCAAGATCTTTCATTACATCATTTAGATTTTCCTTCAATGGATTAACAACTCTTGTTGCTCCCATTTTTTTTGCCAATTCAATTCTGAACTCATTTGTTTCGGTAGCTACAACATACCGTGCTCCAGCAAATTTTGCAATAGCAACACACATGCTTCCTATTAAACCTGCTCCCGTCACTAAAACGTCTTCACCTAATAAAGGCCATGATAAAGCAGTGTGTGTGGCATTCCCAAAAGGATCCATAATAGCCAACATATCGTCTGAAATTGCATCATTCATTTTCATAACATTCGATGAAGGAACCTTAACATACTCAGCAAATGAACCATTAATATTTACACCGATTCCAACTGTATTTTCGCAGACATGCTTTCTTCCTCTTCTACAGTTCCTACAATGTCCGCACGCAATATGTCCTTCCCCAGTAACTCGATCTCCAATTTGAAATCCTGTTACTCCTTCTCCCATTTTAGCAACAGTCCCTACATATTCATGTCCTATTGTTTGCCCAATCTCTATGGTATTTTGTGACCATTCATCCCATCGGTATATATGTAAATCAGTTCCACAAATTGCTGATTTTTTAACTTTAATAAGAATATCGTTTACCCCTATCTCTGGAATATCAACTTCTTCCATCCATAATCCCTTTTAAGGCTTTGACTTAACAAGGGCTTTCATTTTATTTGCCATGGTATATTAAGTTTTAATTGTA
>PKTC01000007.1 GCA_002869305.1 Marinilabiliales bacterium | reverse complement strand
GTCTATGTTAATTACTTTACCATTTTCAGTCCATACCTTAAAAGAACAAGTACTATAGCAATTCCTTGGACACGCAGTACTGAATACTTTTTTCATTTTTTATGTCGTTCTATTGCATCTTCAATCGCAATTTCGAAAATATCATCTGGTTTAAATCCTGCTGCTTCTATCTGTTGTGGTACAATACTTGCTGCGCTCATCCCTGGAACAGTATTCACTTCCATAAAATAAAGTTTATTGTTAGTAAAAATATAATCTACTCTAACAATTCCATTTAATTGAAATATATCGTAAATCTGTGAAGATAAATTTTGAACTTCTTGTGTTAAATCATCAGGAATTCTGGCAGGTGTAATTTCATCAGCCATTCCTTTGGTATATTTGGCTTCATAATCAAAGAATTCATTTTTACTTACAATTTCAGTGGGAGGAAATATGAATGATTTTTTTGAGGTCTTTATAAGCCCGCAAGTTAGCTCAGTACCGTCTAAAAACTCTTCGATGATTACTTCATGATCTTCTTTAAAGGCTACTTCTATGGCTTCGAATAATTTCTCTTTTTCTTTAACTTTTGTTATGCCGAAACTTGATCCACCGCAGTTAGGCTTAACGAAGCATGGTAAGCCTGTAATAGCAAGAATTTGGTTTGCATCAATGGTATCACCTGCTTTAATCACAAAATAATTTGCAATGGGAATGTTAAAAGGTTTTAAATAGTTTTTACTAAAGATTTTATTAAATGTTATTGCAGAAGCTAGAGTATTCGATGTTGTATATGGTATCTTTAATGTATCAAAATACCCTTGTAGTTTACCATCTTCTCCTGGTGTGCCATGAATGATAATTAATGCACAGTCGAAATTTGTTTTTTGGTTGTTTAATGTAAAGCTAAAATCATCTTTATTTATAATCACATCGCAAAAAGTTTCACTTTTAACAATCCATTCAGTTCCTTTCACTATTATGGTATAAACATTATATTTTTCTTTATCGAGCCATTTGGAAACTTGTTCGGCACTTTTTATAGATACAATGTATTCTGAAGAATCACCTCCGGCAACAATTGCAATGTTCTTTTTCATTCTGATAAAACTATTAAGTAATTATCAAAAATAAGATTTAAAGCCGATAAAGTAATAATAACTAATAGAAAATGTACAATTAGTTATTTAAATAATAGTAATAAAAAAGGAGCCTTTGCAAGCTCCCCACGATTTTGGTTCAATATGAAATTTAGCTGCAAAAATTATTTAAACCATCCGAATCTAAAGCTAACAAAAGCTCCCAGATCGGAGAAATCACTGTCATTATAATTGTCAAATCCATCTACATCGAAAGTAAATCTGTAATTCGCACCAATTCCAACACGTAAAAATTTTGCAACATTAAATTCTGCTTCAATACTTGGTGTTAGTACAAAAATGAAATCATCTTCGATCCATTCATCAAAAATATCATCATATATTTCTAGATTACCCTTGCCAGCTTGAACATTAGCATTGAAATGTACCATACGTTTGGGCATAAAAATGTATCCTAACCAAATACCTCTATGATCAAAATTCATTCTTGAGCCAATATAATTATCGTTGTTTGAGAATATATTATTTTCTAAATCCAAATTATAGAAACCCAATACAAATTGGTCGTTAAAAATGGCTGCGACATTGACGCCACTCATGTATGCAGTTTCACCATCTAAACTTGTTACATTGGTGTATGGCCCAATATAACCTCTAATTTTTGAAGGTTTCTGAAAAAGGGTTTCAATATCAGATTCCTCTTCCTGCGCACTTAGGTATCCAGCGGCAGTAAATATTAATAGAAGTAAAAAAATCTTTTTCATATGTTTAATTTTAAATTTATTTGTAGTTGTACAAATAGTTTGCCAAACTGTATTATTGATTAATATAATAATAAATTTGGGAGTAAAGTGATATAAAAATAAAAAATGCTACATCGGGCGATGTAGCATTTCAATTGACGTTGTGTTTAATCCTCGACCGGAGCTTTTATTTTACTCCAATTTTCCCCTCTCTTAATTCTGGTAACCTGCATTTCACTTATTGAGAAAAGTTTGGCAATTACGTTTTGTTTTATTCCTTTTTCTAGCATTCCTTTTAAGATTTCGACATCTTCAGGTTTTAGCTTAGAATTTCGAATTATACCTTTATTTTTTATTTTGTTTATTTCTTGAAGTCTTGGCATAATTCTGGCGTATGCTTCATCTTTAGTAACCCATTTAAGATTCTTAAAATGATTATTTCTTTTATTCCAATCAAGGTGAATTGCTATGGTTTGATCTTCTTTTTCTTTTGTAACAAACACTATAGCGACTAATTTGTGCACCAAGAAAGTTTTCTTTTTACCATTCGTTTTGAAAGTAACAGTATGAAATCCCTTTGTTAATCCAGGTTTAAGTATCTTTCCATTTGTTTTATCGTAGCAATAGCTTCTTACCCTTCCATAATTGCTTACTTCGTATTTTTTATCTGCAAAAGGAATTTCCTTCCAAATTTCGTCTTCAAGTTTTCTAAGTTTTCGATCAGACATAGTCTATAAAAATAATGTTCTGTAATTGTGTTTCTAAGCTACATTACGGAAGGTTATGAGAATAGTTTAAACGTTATGATGAACGTTGTCATTTTGATGATTAATGGACATTTAATTCATATTAATTTGAACTGTGCGCTTGTGAACTTCACAATTTAATAGGATTCTGGAAAGATGGTCAGATATAGTTTCTGGTGGTTCTTAGGTTTTGCTAGTGAATCCAATTGGATGGTTTAAGGAAAGTATCTCTTTGTAAAAGAGATTAAGCAATTAAACTACTATTTAAGGATTTTTCTATTAAGCATATCATAACGATCGCCGGATTTTAAGAAATAAAACTCCTTCTGGTTATTTTTTAAATTTATAATTGTGTCTCGTTCTTCAGACCATCTTTTTCTATCATATACAGCTACATAATGTTCTCCAATTACTTCAAAACTATTTCCTCTAACAAGTATACCAGTGTTTTCGTCCAATCCAATGCCTAAAAGCTCTTTTCTGAAGTTAATAATTTCAAACATATCAAAATGCCGATTTCTTGCTAATAGATGTTGGTCAATGGCTATATTTTTTATTAAAGATAACCCTTCCTCATGATCGCCCATCATAATTGTATTAGCCTTAGTATCTCCCCGTGCCAGATAAGACCCTTGAATAGTAGCTCCGGCAGAAGTTCCTGCTACGACACCTTTTCTATGCAGAACAGCAAAAATTTCCAAATGTGTTAAAGTATTTAAATATGAATCGGCAAGTCGCCATTGTCTACCTCCTTGAAACCAAACACCTGTAGCAGTTTTTAATGGGTTCACAAATTCAGGGGTATTTGCTTCTATTGTACTTCGTGTATGAAGTACCGTAATTTTTTTAAAATTGTATTTCTCAAACCTATTTATAAGCTGTTCGAAATTAGTATCCTGCGAAATGCTTTCATCATCGCGAGCTGTTGGAATAATAACTATCTCAGCCTGGTCTCCTCCAGCTAGTTCTTTAAATAAAGGTAGAAAAAAAGAATCTTGTGCGTGGCCACCAATTATTAGTAAAGTTCCTGATTCTGGTCCAGTTGTCTGAGCATCCAAATTAAAATCAAAGATTAATAAAAAGAACACCGATAGAATTATGGTTGATAGTTTATTCATAGTAATAGAACAATTAATAATATTTCTGCTTACAAAGTTAAAAATTATTCCATTGATTCTCTACCAGATAAATATCGTCTCCACTTCTCAATTACCTGTGTCATATCATCGGGGAGTTCGGAATCAAAACGCATATATTCTCCGGATGTTGGATGAGTAAATCCAAGGGTTTTAGCATGTAAGGCCTGTCTAGGAAGTATCTTGAAACAATTTATAACAAACTGTTTGTATTTGGTAAAAGTGGTTCCTTTTAGAATTTGATCACCACCATATTCGAAATCATTAAACAATGGATGTCCAATATATTGAAAATGAGCTCGAATCTGATGTGTTCTTCCGGTCTCTAATTTGCATTCAACTAATGTTATATAGCCTAACTCTTCTAATACCTTATAATGAGTTACTGCATGTTTCCCTTGCGATCCATCAGGGAAAACGTGCATAACTTTTCTGTTTTTTTCGTTTCTTCCGATATGGCCTATAATGGTTCCCTGTTTTTCTTCAAACGTTCCCCAAACTAACGCGTAATATCTGCGCTCAGTTGTCTTATCGTAAAATTGTTTTGCCAGCTTATTAAGCGCTTGTTCCGTTTTGGCTAAAACCAAAAGCCCAGAGGTGTTTTTATCAATACGATGAACAAGTCCCGGGCGCATTTCCCCGGTATTATATAATGGCAGATCTTTTAAATGATACATCATAGCATTAACCAACGTACCATTGTAATGACCGTAAGATGGATGAACAACCATTCCTGGTTTTTTATTTACAATCGCTAAATCATCATCTTCATATACTATATCTAATGGTATATCTTCAGGAATTAATTCAATTTCCCTGGGAGGGTAAGCCATTACGATGGAGATGATATCATTAGGTTTTACCTTGTAATTTGATTTAACAGGATTTTGATTAACTAAAATATTATCGGCATCTGCTGCACTTTGTATTTTGCTTCTTGAGGCATTTTCAATTCTGTTAACAAGGAATTTATCTATTCTTAGTGGCTTTTGACCTGGATCAACTACAATTTTATAGTGTTCGAATAACTCATTTTCTTCGTTTTCGATTATTTCTTCTTTCATAATTTTTAGAGTTAACGAATTACTACGAACTTTTTAGTAGTAAAATTTTGTGTTGAGTTTGAAAATCGAATAAAATATATTCCCGAATTTAAATTGGATATATCAATAGTTTTTTGCGAAATATTCTCATTCTTGTATACCTTTCCGTAAATATCAAAAATGGTATAAGTAAGATTATTTGGCTCTAATTGATCAGAGAATGTAACATGAATATAGTTATTAGCAGGATTTGGATAGATCTTAAAATCTACAAACTGATCAAATACTGATTTATCTATACCTGTGGAAATATTTATTTTTTCACCAAACAGGGGGCGAATCATTACTGTTCCTTCAAATTTTGATTTTACCCAAGTTCCTGCAAAATTATAATACAATTTATCATTATTCACCTGGTTAACATCGAAACCCACATTTAACATATCTGCAGTATTATTTTTCTGCCAGCCTATAAAAAAGGTGCCATCCAACGCAAGGGCGGTATCTAAGACGAAAGTTGTAAATTCGTTTAGTTCATCCTCATTTTGCGGTTTTTGGCTTTCTAAAGTATATACAATGCTTCCTGGTTCACCTGCTGACTCTTTCCATATATGAAGTCTAAATGTATTGCTTTGATTTGCATCGTTGAGTACAGAATTGAAAAAGATTTGAACAGCTCTTAAAGTATCATCTTTGTATGAGTTAAATTTCATGGCAACCATTGCACGTTCTGATCCCTCTCCAATAATTCCATATCCATTTTCGGCTGTTCCATCATCGTATGCATAGTAATTGTAAAATTTTTGCAGGAAACGAGTTGTGTCGTTCCATCGATATGGTTCTTCAACTAAATTTGATTTTAGATCAAAGAAACTCCTTATTTCAAACAAAGCTGAATCCGAGTTAGGGTCGTAAGGAAAGATATAATCGATGTATCTTGTATATGTTTCTGTTGTAAAAGGAGGGATATTGTCGCCAGACTCACCAGTAAAAGGATAAATGCCAGAAGCACCATTTAAATCTTCAATTTCAAATTCTCGATCAACATTTTTAACATCATTGTTAAGATTTCTATATGTTATAGATATTGAATCCCTCATCTCATATGCAAGTGCCCTGTTATAATGTGACCAAGGAATGGACTCGTAATTTTCCAATAAAGAACCAATAGGATCTGAGAATGCAATGTCATTAATTATAGTATCATTAATATTTCGGTCTTTATCTAAAATAACAAAATCTAAGTGCCAATGATCAGAATTACTTGCTTTGCTCTCAATACTTGAACTTGTTGATAAACTTGCAAAGTTTCTAAATCTGAATTGAAAGTTGTTATATAAAAACTTATCGTCATCAATAGGGAGTATAACTTGTTGGAAAACTTTCTTTAGATCTGTAATTGTATCGCCATTAAAAGTTTCTGTGATGGTATCATTCCCAAAATATTTTTCTGTTAAAATAGAGTCTGTCGCATTGAAAACTACATGCCACTTTTTTACCCAAATTGTATCCGAGTTTAGAAACTCAAGCAGCAATGTGTCTTTTGTTTCAGGAGTATCTCCAAGGCCGCCTGGCTGATAATAAAAACTAAGGTAAATGGTATTGTTTCCAGGATAATCCAAATTAATTTTCTTTGAAGTTAAGGTGTCAGCTCCAAAAGCAAAGCTGCTGGCATTGGAATGTATATTTCCTGTTCCATCAATTGCATCAAAGGTTGCAACACCAATACTTAAAGGACTATAAGCATATGTTTGATTTACAAAAACATAATTGTCTAACCAGAGCGAGCTATCTGCAAAGCCAATGGATTGAGCAAAATCATCAATAAAAGGCAATTCAACAGCTGATTTTTGTGTGTTATTCTTTTGCTTCGAATTTATTTTATTAATATGTGATGCCTTAATTCTGGGATTTTGTTGCAATCCTACCAAAGCTTCTTGCGCTTGTGTTTGCAAAGCAAAAAACAGAAATAAGGGAACGATATATTTACTAGCTTTTTTCAATTAAATATGATTATTCGTTAGAAAAGGTTGTGTCTATCTGTGTTTCAGGATATAGAACTGCAGAATCAACACTTAACCATAAATCAATGGTTGATCCTAATCGAATTGTTTTATTTTCTTTGAATGAAGGGTATTGTCTCCAAACTTTTGCTTCAATGCTGTCTGCAGCATTAATTATGGATTCGTCGTATATAATTGCACCTATATTTAATGCAGATCGCATAATTCTGTTTTTCGCTCTTTCCAGGGTATAATGATCCAAATCAGGAACCTGTGTTTTTTGATTGCTCAGTCCCATTCCTAAGACCAAATCTATTTTTGATCCCTTAGGCACCAGCATTCCTTCTTTGATTTCTTCACCATTGAATTTTTGCTTAAGAACATTGTTTACTGCAATATCTGGAACGTGTATTAATCGGCCAATTTCCAAACCTGCATTTTTCAAGACAGCTTCTGCTTGCCTGTGCGATACTCCAATGATATTAGGCATTTTAACTTTTTCAGGGTTAGAAGCATTCATTACTAAAAATATTCTGCGATTTTTTTTAACCTCAAATCCTGCAACCGGATTCTGTTCAATTACGGTTCCTTTCGGGCGATTATTGTTAAAAACTGAATCGGCAACTTCAATACGAAGTTTATTTCTTTTCGCTTTTTTATGCACTTCTTCAAGAGTAAGCCCAGTAAAATCTGGAACTGACAAAGCTTGTCCATGGTGAGTATAAATCTTTAAAAGAAGGAATATAAAAGTTAAAAGTAAAATAACACCTCCAACGGCAAATCCTAAGTGTTTAAAGAATGTTTTGCTTGCTAAAAATTTGAATAAAGTCATTATCAGTTATGCAATTAAATCATAATATAGTTAACGGTGAGACAAATATAAAATTATGTAGGCACAAACTAAAATTAATTTATTGCAAAATGAATCCTAATATTCTCGAACAACATTGTAAATGGTATCTCTTTCAACAGGCTTTTTACCGGCAGTTTTTACTAACTCAACTAGTTCATTGGTAGTCATGGTTGGTTTTTGGTCTTTTGCACCAGCCATTGAATATATCTTGGTTGAATCATCAATTGTTCCATCAATATCATCTACTCCAAAGGATAAGGCAATTTGTGAAACATCTTTCCCAAGCATTGGCCAATAGGCTTTTATATGTTTAAAATTATCCAGATAGATCCTGGAAACAGCAAACATCTTTAAATCTTCAAGTGTATTTACTTCACCTAGATAGGATAGCGTATTATTCGCCATCTTAAATTTCAATGGAATAAATGTGTTAAATCCATTGGTTTTATCCTGTAAGTTTCTCAGTTTTTCTAAATGTTCGATTCTATTTTTGTGATTTTCTAGGTGTCCATAAAGAATGGTTGCATTGGAAGGTATTCCAGCATTATGTGCTGCCTCATGAATTCCCAACCATTGTTCTGCCGTTGATTTTTCATGACACACTTTTTTTCTGATTTCTGCTTCAAAAATCTCGGCTCCACCTCCTGGAATACTATTCAAGCCATATTCCTTTAATTTGATTAATCCATCCTCGAGATTCATGTGTGCTTTTTTAATCATAAAATCAAGTTCAACAGCAGTAAATGCTTTTACATGGATGTTGGGTAAAATTTGTTTAATTTTT
>PKTC01000050.1 GCA_002869305.1 Marinilabiliales bacterium | reverse complement strand
TTCCATATTCCAAAACCGTCTTATCATCAGATGCTCCAAAAACATATCCATTCTTGGCTACAATATCCGATTTAAAAGGAATGGTTGATTCACTTTTATCATAAACAGCTTTTAAATTTTCACCATAAACCTCCCTTAATGCATCAATAATAGCTTCCTTATTTAAGAACATCCCAATAGAATGCATTTGCAATACTGCTGTTCCATTATAAAAATCGATGATAAGGCCTGGTAATCCATCGCCTTCGGCATGTACCAAAAGATAAACATTATTATTTTCATTTTCGGCTAAGCCAAATTCTTTTCTTAATTTATAAGCATTAAATATCTTTTGTTTCCAGAAGTTGTTGTTAATCTCATTGTTTTCGAAGCTAATTATTCTTACCGCAATAGAACCAATCTGATAATGACCTAATGCTAAAAATTCATCTTTATTATCAGTAACCATTACTAAATCACCTTCATTTACATTACCAATAATCTTCTTAATGGCACCGGAAAAGATCCAAGGATGATATCTTCTAACTGATTGATCTTTACCTGATTTCAATATTACTTTTGGATAATTCATATTATATCGTGTGATTTAGATTTTCATAAACTTTTAGGCATGCCCAGGCATCAGTAGCAGCGTATGTTTGTTGCGCCTCACTTAATTCCTCTCTTTCCCAATTTGTAACTTGTTGTGACTTAGAAATTCTCTTGTTTAAAACAATTGCAGTAATTTTTTTCAAACTTCTGGCTTCAATTCCAAAACTACCAACATAATCTTGCAAATCAATAAACGATTTAGGCTCAAAGTTAGTAATATCCATTAGAATTTTGATGTCATCTTTAATTGCAAGGCCTATTTTTTTAACTTTTTCATCAGATAATATATTTGCAATTTCCATTGGTAATCCAATTTTATTAATTCTTATTAAAAAAGCCTGATTTTTTGAAGTTAATTGTAATAAGGATACTGGGTTTATAATCCCTTTTTTAAACGAAGGTTTGGTTTCTGTGTCAAAACCCAGTATTTTTTGTTCCTGTATTAATGGTAAAAAATAATCCAGTTTATCAAAAGAATCTATAACAAAAACACCCCCATCAAACTGGTATAATGGTAATTCATTTATTTCATCATTCGAAACATTCTCTGCAAACATTTACTCCTCCTCTTTTCTAAGATCATCCTGACGCTTTGAAATAATCCAGTTTGATGTATCAATTTCATCTTCTGGATTTTCATTATTTGTATCTTCATCTTCGCTTAAGTCATCTCCACTGAACAATACCGAATGAATTGCTTTAAGGCCATTTAAAAGTTTTTGACCCCAAAATTCTTCAAAATTTAATTGACATTCCCAAATGGCATCGTTCATCATTTCTTCATTTCCAATATTGTACAAAGAAATAAAGTTTTTTAAATCCTGATATATATCTGCTATATTATCGGAAACAGATGCTGTGCTTTGTTCAACTTGTTCATGAGTAACTGGATCAAACACTTCTCTATATTCATCGTGAAAACCTAATTTCCTTTTAACAGATTCATGAATAAAATCCCAATCTTCTTCTGTAACAAATCTTTCATTCTCATCTTCGAAAATAGCCTCAAACTTAGGCAATAATGACATTTTAAGATAAATTAATGACAGTAGTTTGCGGGACTTATCTAAAAAGTCGCTTTTTGTAAAACGTAATGTATTTTCAACAAAAGTGCAGAATTCACCAGCTATGGTTACAAATTCTATTACGCTTTCAGAATAAACTTTATCACCATTAAAATCTTCTTTCATAATCTAATTAATAAAACAGCGCAAAGTTATAAAAGTTATTTAATAAGCGCCGAATGAAATTGAATACTGCACAATATTGCTCAATAAATTTTTATGATTTTTGAAAAGTTTTACACGAAAGTATTGTGAAAACTAAGCGGAGTGCTTGATTAGAAAACTACAAGATCTTGAAATTTTATCTTGTAAACACCCACTCCGTCTCTACGGATAAATCCTTGTTAAAAAGATAACCATCCAAATCAAATGCTTTAATATCATCGGGGTTATCAATCTTATTTTGAATGATAAATTTGCTCATTAACCCACGTGCAGTTTTAGCATATACAGTTATAACTTTAAAATCATTCCCTTTTTGTTCTTTAAAAACAGGTGTAATAATTTCTCCATTAACCTTCTTTGATTTAATCGCTTTGAAATATTCGTTTGAAGCCAAATTTATAAGAACCTTATCTTTTTGTTTTGTGAGTTCTGTATTAATTGATTCGGTTATTTTATTTCCCCAAAATTCATATAGGTTTTTACCCTTTTTATTTTTCAATTTTGTTCCCATTTCAAGTCTGTATGCTTGGATTAGGTCTAAAGGTTTTAATATTCCATATAGCCCGGACAATATTCTTAAGTGATTTTGGGCGAAAACATGATCTTCACCAGTAAATGATCCAGCATCTAAGCCTATGTATACCTGACCTTTAAAAGCCATAATAGCATGTTTTGCATTATCTACAGTAAAAGGTGTTTTCCATGCTAAATTTCTTTCAAAATTTACATTAGCAATATCATCACTAACCTTCATTAATTTTTTAATATCCTTAGGATTCAATTGTCTAAGCTCATTAATCAATATTCTTGAATCATCTAAATGCTCAGGTATCGAGTAAGCATCTAAATCAGAATCCGTTTTAAAATCAAGATTCTTAGCATGAGATAATATTGTAATCATATGTTATTTTCGTAATTGTTTTTCAAACATACTAAAAATAGTTTTGTTCAGTATTGCTCTAAATAAAACAATAAAAAAAGCGGTGCTTAGAACACCGCCACGTCTTTGAAAATTACTGCATATGCAGTATCGTTATTTAGGTTAGGGTATTGAAACAATACAAAATTTAATTGATGCTACAAAGTAGATGTCGAAGTTTGTGAAAAGGTTGCGTAAAGACTGTAAAAATATTTTATTTTATGGCATCTATCTTACATACAGCACTTTAAAAAATGCATTTATTGTTTTAAGTTTCTTTGGTCCTCAATAAATCTTAATCTAATGTATAGTACAACAGAAACGATAGCATACATTGGATATGTTATTGCGGAAACTATAGAATTAATGACTACCGACCAAATTCCTAAATCATACATTTGCACATTAAATATATCTCTAAAACTTCCTGTTTCATGCCAATTCTCAACAAACATTATTACATATGGTATTGCCATTACAGCAGCAAGTACTATTGAAGCTAATATCATTATTAAAATAAAAAGTATTAAGGCACCCAAGGTTGGCCAGAAATCTTTATGAACAAGCGTGAAAGATCTGCCAATAGTTTCAATTGCATTTTTTTCTTCAGCCACAAGAATAGATCCGCCAACAATTAAAGCAGTACCTAAGTATATCATTGCAATAAATGCTCCAATAAATAAGGCTAATACTCCAATAATTGCACCTACAATAAGAATTAAGGTTGATAAAATCAAAAAGAAAATCATATGTACGGAATACTTCCTTATGGAATCAATAAAAATCTCACCAACACTGCTTTTGTGCGGAGTATCTGTCTGGAGCAAGTATCTAACAAGAAAAGAGTTTAAAAGCCCATATACAATAACAGATAATACTGATATAATAGCAATCTTACTCATTAGTTTTGAGTAAATAGCTAAAAACTCTTCTGGCTTATCAAAACCAACCTTATATAATTCCATAAATCCCAACTGATATAAGACCATTTGGATTGCAAACACAGCAACAAAACTGTATAAGAACAAGGTTAAAAAATTCTTAAAGTAAATATTAAAAATGTTAGATAAAACACCGTCTACCTCCATCGCTTTATACAAATTGTGTTGCTTAATATCAATCATAGCTTTTAATTTATTTATTTTACATATGGTTACGAAATTAAACTTTTAATATTATTTATCTGTATGTATTTCTAGTCGAATTTTTAACTTATAGTAAAAGTTTTGTAAAAAGATAATTAATTCTTTACTACTAAATTCTTTTTTCTTAACTTAACCATCGTTTTTTACAATTAAAATTTCACGATCATGGACAAAAGTTCAAAAAGAAAATCAATTTATCGGTTGTTATTTTTTAAGGTTACCATTATAGTACTTTTACTTAATATTATACTTGCAATTATTACAGTTCAAGATACTATCAATATTCAAATAAAAAGCGAACAGGATCTCAGACAAAAAATTCGCAATGAGATAATTGGTATTAGCGATTTTCAGGTTTCTGCACTAAAAACTTTTGAAAAATCTTTTTATGATTTACAAAAAGATGCTTTAGAAGAATTAACAAGCAAAAACAGGGAACTTAGATCTGTTAATTTAAACGAACAACTTAGGTTATTAGGATTAGATTCAACTTTTCATGATTTGTATATTATCGAGGATAATATTGTTGTCAATACAACCTATACTCCGGATTGGGGTTTAGATTTCTCAGCATTTGGAGATGATAGAATTAATCATTTAAATAAAATATTAAAGTCAAAAACTTTTTATGCGGAACGATTCCAGTTTGAGTCTTCTACTAAACGATTAAAATCATATTCATATAAATCAACGTTGGATGGTGAATTTTTAATTGAAATAGGGAGTTATTCAGAAGTAGCTGATAAGATCATGGAAATGTTTGTGAATAGACTAAAACAAATTACAGCTGAAAATGAGAACATTGTTTCTGTAAACTACTGGTTTGGCAATAATGATTATCAATTCCCATTAATAGATGAACCATTAAACAGATATATCCCTGACAGTTTGATTTCAAATTCTTTTATTCAGAAAGCTGACCAGGAATCAAACTTTAATATTAAAGATCAAGAACTTAATGCTGAATTTATGTATGTTGAACAAGATCCTTCCACAAGATTACCGGATTTTGCACTATCAATAATAACAGATGTAACTCATAAGAATGCTCCAGTTTTAAAAATCATAATGAGGCAAGCTCTTTTTGCATTAAGCTTTTTAATATTGTTGATTGGAGCAATATTTATTACCATTCGGTCTTTGAAAAAACATCAATAAAAGACTGCAGATAAAAAAATTTCTTAAGTTTCTAATGCTTAATTCTTGGTAAGTTAAGGCAAATAAAATATCTGCCTCTAAAATTATTTTGAAACAGATATTTTACATTTTATATATTGTTGTAATAATCTATTATCTCCTTTATTTTCTTTTCTGTTAGGAAGATAACCAATTTTTCGTCTAAATATTCTACAGCTTGCTCTTTATCTGAAATGAAATCTCTTAAGAATTCTTTTGATTTGACCAATTCAACTGCAACATCTTCTCCCTTCTTAATGAATAACTTCTCATCTATTTTTGTTGATTCATTCGCACCATAAGCTTCAATATCTCCACTAGCTCGTGTAAATTCTATTTGCCTTCTTAACAATAACTTACACTCTCCATTCGAAATTAACTCAAAGTATCCTGCATCTTCAATATTTTCATTATTAAGAAATGTTGAGTAAACAAACTTCTTTGTTCCAATAGTAAGCATTTTAATGCTACCAGGATCTACTAAGGATCTCAACTCAACCTGATCAGTATATATATTATATCTATAAGAAAAACCATTGATTGTTGATGAATCACTAGCAAACATAACACCACCCTGCCACTCATCTTCTAGAAAAAAGCTTAGTTTTGATTTTTGCATTCTATCAAGAGAGAAATTATTAAGTTTTGTCATCCTATTTACCTCTCTTGCACGATCTATTGACTCTCCGGTTCCTCCAACCTGATATTGACTATACAACGCATTAATACTAAAAAGAAATATCGCAGTTATTATCAATTTTTTCATGAATTCAATTTTAATTTTGATTTTAGCACACAAAAATAACTTTTTATCGATAAACAGGAAATTATTCCTGAGTTTTATGACTTGTCTCAAATAAAATAGTTTAAAAAAGATAATTATTATCTTTAAAAAATAATCTTATAACTCAATTTAATTTTAATTTTACAGTATAATCGACAATGGGTAGAAACTTCCAAAAAAACGTTCAGTATTATAAGTTTAGTTTTTATGGTTTCTTTAAGAATCTCCGCTTTTTTGAACCCTTTCTAATTCTTTTCTTTCTAGAAAAAAACATTACTTTCTTTCAAATAGGTATTATATATTCAGTTAGAGAAATATTAATAAATATTTTTGAAATACCTTCTGGTATTCTAGCTGATTTGTATGGTAGAAAAAAGACTTTAATCTCATCATTTATTTTCTATATTTTTTCATTTGTGATTTTTTATTTAACTCAAACATTTTTAGCATTTCTCATAGCAGTTATTTTTTATGCTTTAGGAGATGCATTCAGAACTGGAAATCATAAAGCAATGATTTTTGAATATTTAAGAATTAAGGGTTGGAAAGATCAACGAGCTCATTATTATGGACATACAAGATCTTGGTCTCAAATTGGTTCTGCTATTTCGTCAATTATAGCAGCTCTAATTGTTTTTTACAGCGGGCAGTACAAATCAATTTTTATAATATCCGTAATTCCATATTTAATCGATCTTGCGCTTGTCTCAACATATCCAAAAGAACTGGATAAATCTAATATTAAACAAGAAACAATATCTGTTAAAGCTAAATTTAAACAAATCTTGAGTGAATTTATTATTTCATTTCGAAAACCCAAGATTTTAAAAGCCATAGCCAATTTATCAGTTCACAGTGGATTTCACCGTTCAATCAAAGATTACCTACAACCAGTAATTCAGACGTTGGCCATTTCCTTACCTGTACTGTTATACTATACCGAAACTCAAAGATCATCTTTACTTATTGGATCAATTTATTTTATAATATATATATTAACATCAATTACAACAAGAAAGGCGGGTGTCTTAAGAGATAAGTTAAAATCTGTTGAAACAGCACTTAACTTAACGATGTATGTTGGCTTTCTTATAGCTTTATTGTGTGGGATATTTTTTCACTTCGGATTTTATTTAATCTCCATTCTACTCTATGTGCTCTTTTATTTAATTGAAAATTTGAGAAATCCTATTGGAGTTGAATTTGTAAGCGAACTTTATAAAGATGAAATCTTATCGACAGCCCTTTCTTTAAATTCTCAATCTAAAAGTCTAATAGCAGCGATCTTAGCTCCAGTATTAGGTTTTCTAGCAGATCAATATGGAGTTGGAGCTGGGTTATCAGGTTTAGCGATAATAATTTTTATAACCAGTCCAATTTTTAATGTTAAATCTATACGCAGTTAGTAAGGAAATCTTGCTAATGGAGCTATATCCTGACTAGCAAAATCTTGTTTTAAATATTTATAATAACCAGTAATGGCGATCATCGCAGCATTATCTGTAGTGAATTTAAATTCTGGGATATAGGTTTTCCAACCAAATTTTTGCGCACCATCCAATAATGCGTCTCGTAACCCTGAATTGGCTTAGACTCCCCCCGCAACGTCAATTCTATTTATTCCAGTTTGTTCAATAGCTAGCTTTAGTTTATCCAATAAAATCTCAATGATAGTATGTTGAATACTTGCACATAGATCATTCATATTCTCTTTTACAAAATTCGAATTATCTTTAATACTATCGCGAATAAAATATAAAAATGAAGTCTTTAAGCCACTAAAACTGTAATCAAGTTCTTTAATTCTTGGTTTACTAAATGCAAATGCATTGCGATTACCAGTTTTAGCATTTTTATCAATTAAAGGCCCCCCAGGATAAGGTAATCCAATTACTTTTGCACATTTATCAAATGCCTCACCAGCCGCATCGTCAATGGTCTGACCAATAATTTGCATTTCAAGATAATCTTTAACTAATACTATTTGAGTGTGTCCTCCGGAAACAAGCAAGCACAAGAAAGGAAATTCTGGAATATCTTTTTCTTTATTTAATTCTTTGATAAAATGCACCAAAATATGTGCTTGCAGATGATTTACCTCAACTAAAGGAATGTCCATTGCCAGTGAAAAAGATTTAGCAAAAGAACTACCAACTAATAAAGACCCCAACAATCCAGGTCCCCTGGTGAAAGCCACGGCATTAATTTCATTTTTAGAGATATTGGCATTTTTTATTGCTTGATCAATTACCGGAATTATGTTCTGTTGATGAGCTCTTGATGCAAGTTCTGGAACTACTCCACCATAGGCTTTATGAACATCCTGATTGGCAATAATATTAGATAAAAGATATCCATCTTTTATAACAGCTGCAGATGTGTCATCACAGGAAGATTCTATACCAAGTATCGTAATGTCCATTTAGTGCCTAGATTTTAAGTAATTTATAATTTTTTTTGCTTCTTTTGCGTTAGGATTTTAAAGAGCAAAAGTATTAAAAAAATATATAAAATATTAGGTGTTTTCTTTTTGGTATTGTTTGCAATACCTACAACAGCTTTTTTTATTTTACAAAATAATCAAATTCAAACCTACCTAACCAAGAAAATTGCCAATGAAATAT
>PKTC01000333.1 GCA_002869305.1 Marinilabiliales bacterium | reverse complement strand
GATCCAGAAATGACTGTAGCAGGTAATGGAAACATCCAGGGTATTGATGGAGGTTTACAGCCAGGCACACGTACATTTGGTGTTAACCTTAAATTACAGTTTTAATTAAATCGTGAAACTTAAAAATATAAATACAATGAAAATATTAAAATCAATTATACTAGCATTGCTGATTATGTCAGTAGGCTGTGATGTGGATTATTTTGAAGATCCAAATGAGCCATCAACACCGCCTTCATCAGGTGTATTTAATAAGGCTGTACAAGAGTTGGTTCAAGACACAAGAGACGTGTGGTTCTCTGGTCGTTTTACCTTAGCTACCATGCAAATGTGGCAACAGTCAAACTACGGTGATGAAGACCGTTATGGTTACCGTGAGTCTATGAGAGAAACCTGGGAAGATTTATATTGGAACTTAGAAAATCTTCGCTTGGTAATCGAGTTAAATGAAGATGAAGCTACTGCTGTTCAGATGTCAGCATATGGTACAAATGAAGGACAGATTGCTACAGCAAGAATCATGATGGCATGGGCTTTTAACTTAATGGCTGATACATGGGGTGATATTCCTTACTGGTCATATGGTGACAGGGATAACGCACAATTCCAGGCATTAAAGTTAACATCTGAAGAAGAAATTCTTCAGCCAGCTTATGCAACACAAGCAGCTATTTATGCTGATATCATGAGTGAATTGGCAGCTGCTGCAGCACAGATTACTGCTGCTGGCGAAGGTTTCTCTGAAGGTGATGTAATTTATGGTGGTGATGCTGCTAAGTGGGCAAAATTTGCTAACTCACTTCGTTTAAGAATCGCTGTAAAATTAGGAAATGCAACAGAAGCTGCTGATGCAATAGCTGATGGAGTATTCACTTCAAATGCAGACAATGCTATGTTTACTTTTGAAGGATCTGATAAGAATGCTTCTCCAATGTATCGTTCATGGAATGTTGATGCAAGAAGTGACTTTGCTATAAGTCATCAAATGGTTGCCTTATTAAAAGGAGATAACATTCAGGATACATTAGGTGCTGATATTACAACAAACCCATTTGCAGGAGTTGCAGACCCAAGATTAATGGAGTATGCAGAGCCAAATGCTGATGGAGAATATGTTGGTATGCCAATCGCAATGACATCTGCTGAAGCAACAACCATTACCTGGGAGTCGCTTCCAAACAGAGATAATATCATTGACAAGCCTGATTATGCATCTGTTTTAATGGAATATGCTGAAGTATGTTTCTTAGAATCAGAAGTAAACGGATGGTCGCAAACAGAATATGAAGATGGTATTACTGCTTCTATGGAGAAATGGGGAGTAGCTGCATCTGATATTAATTCATATATTGGAACAGTTCCTGCTGCTGATATGGAAAATGTATTAACACAGAAGTATATTGCATTATATATGGATGGTCATACAGCATGGGCTGAGTATAGAAGAACAGGTTATCCTGCTACTTTATTAAAGCCAGATGTTGCAGGTTTCCCTGATGGAAGACCTTATGCAGTATTTGAGCCAACATCAGCAACGTATAAATACTTTATATTTATACCTATTCCAGCTGAAATTACAAATGAACTTCCAACAAGAATGGAATATCCTGATTTTGAATCTACTTTGAACACTAATAATTATTTAGATGCTGTAGGTAGACTTTCTGATGGTAATTCATTAACATCAAAATTAATTTGGGATACTAACTAGTATTTCAATACATAATTATATAAAGAGGCCATTTTTTAATGGCCTCTTTTTTGTTATATAATGAGATTTATTTTGTTTGATAACCAACATTAAATTTCACCCTGATATTTAATCTATAGGTCTAGATGTTTTTATTCAAATTAGACTTTTTTTAAACTTTTCTATTTTATATTCTCATTAAATTTTATTTAATGTTAAACAGTAAAAAAAATTTCCGAAAAACGATAAAAAAAGTATCCGATAGTCAATAATGAAGTTTTTCGAATATAGATAAAATTATTATCCGATAGTCAATAATGAAGTTTTCCGAATATTGATAAGGATAACTGGCGTTGGTTTGCTAACAAATGCCGATTTTATCTACGTTTGTGCTGTTTTTATTGTTTTTTTTTTTTATTTTAGCGAAATGAATATTTTTTAATAACTATTTATGAACCTAAAATTTTAATCTATGAAAAAATTATCAATCTTTCTTGCATTTTTGCTGTTTGTTGCTTTTCAAGCAGCAGCACAAATGCAAATTTCGGGTACGGTAACCGGAGCCAGTGATGGTTTGCCAATACCCGGAGTATCAGTTGTAGTCAATGGAATGGAGACAATTGGTACAACTACAGATATTGATGGAAAGTATTCGATTACTGTTCCGTCTGAGGCAACAGAATTGGTTTATTCATTTATTGGTATGGTAAACCAGCAGGTTGCCATAAATGGAAGAACTGTAATTGATGTTGTACTCGAGGACGAAGTAATGGAGATGGACGAAGTTATTGTTGTTGCTTATGGTACGCAAATAAAAGAAGCAAAAACAGGAGCTGTTACAACTGTTACTAGTGATGATTTACAAACGGATGCAACTGATAGTCCGGCCAAAATG
Source organism: Marinilabiliales bacterium (assembly GCA_002869305.1). Classification (GTDB taxonomy): domain Bacteria; phylum Bacteroidota; class Bacteroidia; order Bacteroidales; family UBA12077; genus UBA12077. The sequence goes on along the minus strand of PKTC01000333.1, from coordinate 6,001 downwards.
CTAAAAGGTAAAATGGCTGGGGTACAGATTAACGCGACTAGTGGTCAGCCTGGTGGATCCACTCAGGTGCGTATTCGTGGTTTTAGTTCTATTAATGCTGGAATGGAACCTTTGTACGTAGTTGATGGTGTTCCAATTCAAAATGAGAGTTATCTCTACGCTGGTGGTGGTAGTGATCCTGAAGAAGGAAATGATATTTTATCAACACTAAACCCAAATGATATTGAATCAATGACTGTTCTTAAAGATGCAAGTGCAGCTTCTATTTATGGTTCAAGAGCAGCAAATGGTGTAATATTAATTACAACTAAAAGAGGTAAAGCTGGTGAAACTAAATTTAACTTCACTGCTAAGCACGGGTGGTCAACAAAAACTAATGACAATGGTTTTCGTTTCATGAATCCTGAAGAAATTTTAAAGTATCATAGAGATGCTACTTATAACGCAGGACTTGACCCTGATGATCCAGCAGATCCTTCACATTTCTATCCTATGAGTCTGTTAGATGGAGAACAAACTAACTGGTGGGATGAAGTGTATCAAACAGGTGAAACTTCTGAATATGAACTTTCTGTTACAGGTGGTAACGAAAAAACTAAAACCTATAGTTCTTTAAGTTATTTTGATCAGGAAGGTATTAAAATTGGAACAGGTTTAGAGCGTATTACTTTAAGATCTAATATGGACCATAAGGTTAATGATAAATTGACATTTGGAACTACCCTTACTGGATCAACTGTAGAACAAGAAACTCAACCAACTTCATTAGCTTATGCGAACCCATTCTGTGCTGCTTCTGGTTTATTACCATGGCATAATCCTTACAATGAAGATGGAAGCTTTAATACAGACCTTCCTTCTAATAGTGATTCTAACCCACTACAAAACGTAGCACTTAATGAAAATGTAGATAAATTATATAAATTCTTAGGATCTGCATATCTTGAGTTCGAAATTATTGATGGTTTAAAACTTAAATCATTAAATAGTTATGACTTTGTTGAAAGTAATGGTAGATCATATAGAAGTCCGCTAACTCCAGACGGAGAGCAAGGTGGAGGTGATTTATATACATCTAATATGATAAACACTACGGTAACCTCTTCAAATACATTAAATTATCTAACTAATTTCAATGATGAACATTACTTTAATGTTTTAGCTGGTTACGAATTCCAAAAGAACATATTCCAGCAACAAACTGCACAAGGATCAGGCATTGGTACTGATATTAAGTACTTAGACAATGCTTCATCAGGAAAAGACGTTGGTAGTTTCCATTATACATGGGCTTTACAGTCATTCTTTGGAAGATTAGACTATAATTATGTTGGTAGATATTTCTTTACAGGAAGTATTAGAACAGATGGTAGCTCTCGATTTGGTGCAGATAATCGTTATGGTATATTCTGGTCAGTTGGTGGATCTTGGAATATTCACGATGAAGGATTTATGTCTTCATTAGATATGATTGATATGTTAAAAATACGAGCTAGTTATGGTGTTAACGGTAACGATGCTATTGGTAATTATGAATCATATGGTGTTTATGGAGCAAGAACTTATAATGGATTAGGTGGTTTAGCTCCTGATCAATTAGCAAACCCAGAATTAACATGGGAGCAAAATACTACTTGGAACATTGGTCTTGACTTTACTTTATACAAAAGAATCAATGGTACATTGGAGTATTACCAGCGTGTAACATCAGAAATGTTACTTGATCAACCTCTTTCTTATACAACAGGTTTTGCTAGTATTCAAAAAAATATTGGTGAAATGCTTAACAAAGGTATTGAAGTAGCTTTAGATGTGGATATTCTAAAGGATGGTGACTTCGACTGGTCTGTTGGAATGAACATTGCTTATAATAAAGTAGAATTAACCGATTTGGCTACTGAAGAAGACTTCATTACTGATTGATTCTGGAGACGACATGTTGTTTGTGGTGGTTATTCAGATTATTACCTATATGACTGGGCAGGTGTTAACCCAACAAACGGAGAAGGATTATGGTACGATGATAACGGAGATATAACAAATAATGCAAATAATGCACGTCGTGTATTTATGGGACAAGTAGAGCCTGATTATCAAGGTGGATTTAATACACATTTTGGTTGGAAAGGATTTACATTTGACGCATTCTTTGAGTATAAATTAGGACATTATGTGTATATCATGGAACACAGATACACCGATGCTGATGGTTATAGTTATGGAAATAACCAAACAGCATACTCTTTAGGTTATTGGGAACAACCAGGTGATCTTGTTTCAAATCCTATTCCAATTGCGGCTAATTCTAGTGGAACAAATCAGTGGGGTACTTCTAAATATTTAGAAAAGGGAGATTATCTAAGATTTAAAACTATTTCATTAGGTTATACAATTCCTGAGAAATTTGTGGAAAAAGCAAAATTAAATAGTGCACGAATTACATTTAATGTAGATAATGTATATTGCTGGCATGATGTAAATTATTGGGATCCTGAAAGATCTATAACTGGTGGTGGATATGCAATTTATCCTTTACCTAGAACTTATTCAGTTGCAGTAAGACTTGGATTCTAAAATTTCTAATTTAAAAAATTGAATAAAATGAAAAAAATAATTAAATATTTACCGGCGATACTTCTAATGTTCTCCTTGATGATTACCTCATGCGAAGACGAACTAGAACAATTGCCACCAGAACAGTTGTCAAATGAATTATCATTAGGTACATATGATAATTTAGTTTTAGCAACCAATGGAAGCTATACTCAATTAGGAGCTACTAACTGGTATGGAAGAGATTTTACAGTTATAGCTGATCTTAAAGGAGGAAACGCAAAATCTAGTCCTTTAAATTCAGGACGTTTTCAAACAGAATATAACTGGGCTAATAGTCAATCAGAATCTGCAGCTTTATTTGATAATGCATACAGTTTAATTTCACGCGCAAATAATGTGATCAATGCATTGGTAGATTTTGAAGAAACAGGAGTTACACAAGCTCAATTAGATCAATTGGATGGTGAAGCTAAGTTTTTAAGAGCATTAGCTTATTTTGATTTAGTTAGAATGTATGCTCAACCTTATTCTTACGATCCTAGTTCATTAGGAGTTCCTATTGTAACAGTTACTGAAATTGCATCTCCTGCAAGAAATACTGTACAAGAGGTATATACTCAAATTGTTGCAGATCTTCTAGATGCTGAAAATAAAATTGGTGCTCTAAGTGCTGATGGCTTTAGAGGTGAGACTAATCGTGTTTCACTTGCAACTAAAGAAGCTGTTCAAGCATTACTAGCTAAAGTATATTTATATATGGAAGACTGGTCTGGTGCCTCTACTTATGCAAGTAAGGTTATTGGTAGTAATAAATATAGTTTGTACTCTGCTTCAGAATATGGTAACATATGGTCAACCGACGGAGCTTCAGAGGTAATTTTTGAAGTATATTGTAGTTCAACTGAAACTGCTTGGTGAGGATTTGATGATATTGGATATATTTATGATCCAGCCGGATACGGCGATGTGTGTGCTTCAAACCAGCTATTAAGCTTATTCGAAGCAGCTGATGTACGTGCAAATCTATATAAAACAGAAGCTGATTATCCAGGATTTTCTTGGCCAGATAAATACCCTGGTAAAGAAGAATTAAGGGTTAATAATGTTGTAGTTTTACGTTTATCTGAAATGTATTTGATTCGTGCTGAAGCTGCATTGAATGGTGCAGCAGGTACTGCAATAAATGATTATAATGCAGTTAGAACTAATCGTGGTTTAGCTGCTGCAGCTGCAGTAACTTTAAGTGATGTTTACAACGAAAGAAGACGTGAACTTTGTTTTGAAGGAAACCAATTGTGGGATTTATCAAGAACTGGTAGAAGTTTAGATATAGATCCAGCAGAAACAAATATAGCTGGTGACATTGATATTCCATTCCCAGATTATAGATGGGCGATGCCTATTGATGCTTTCGAGATGGATAACAATCCTAACATGGTTCAAAACCCAGGATATTAAAAATAAAAAAATATTAAAATTATGAAAAAAGTATTAATATATTTTGCGAGTCTTTTAATCGGGTTATCGATGTTTACTTCTTGCGAAGACACAAACGAACCGATACTATTACAAGACGGCGATAAATTTATTGCATTCGAAAGAACAACTGCTTCAGCAGCAGAAGAAGGTAATGCAGTAGGAGTTTTAGTTTACATAGCTGGTGTAAGCGGTAATGGAGGTAGTGTAAATTTTGCTTTCGACACGGAAGGTATAGCAAATCCAGCTGTTGAAGGTGTTGACTTTACTGTATTAAATACAGATCAGACTTTAAATTTTGCTACTACTTATGGTTATGATACTATTTGGATTCAACCAATAGATAATCTGGAATATGATAAGGACAAGAAAGTAAATATAGTTTTATCTAACCCAACCAACGAATTTAACTTGGGAGCTAATACTACTTTAACATTTACAGTTGTTGACAATGAACATCCATTATCTCTTGTTATTGGAAGTTATAGTGCAACAGCTACCTCTTATTTTAACGGTGGTGAAGCGTGGAATCTTTCTACATATCCAGATACTGAGGATGAAACTGTTTTATGGTTTATTAATTTAGTAAATCAAGGAACAAATCAGGATGTTTTTGGTGTAGTTGACCTAGATGCAATGACAATTGAATTTCCTGTTGGACAGGATATATGGATTGGTGCAACAGATGCAGTTCTTGATGGTTTTTATGGTCCGAGTGGTGCCGATGCTATACCTACGGGTGGTGTAATTACAGCCAACATAGATGCAAACGGAAACCTAACCATACTTGACGAATTTGGAGCGCATATTCCAGGAGGAAATTCTTGGTACAATATTTATCAGGCAGATGGTGTGTTTACAAAATCAGCAAAAGGCGAAGTTGCTAACTATGTTGAAAAGGTGAGCAGTCCAAGAAGCTTTAGATAAGAAAATCATTAAAATTTAAAAATTTAATAATATGAAATTAAATATATTAAAATTTGTAGGATTCTTCGTACTAGTTGCTTTCATTGCAAGTTGCGACCAAGAAGCATTCGAAGAATATAGCAGTGTACCTGCGGGTACTGCACCTACCATATCGGTAACAATAGATAGTGTTACAGATTCGGCAATGACCGTTTCGTATAGTATCTCGGTTCCTGGACGTATTTCATTAGCTTTAATTGAAGGTGTTGATACTCCAGCTTTAGCAGACTTAGAATTAAGAACATTTGAAACTTCTGTATACGCGAAGTTTGATGATGCTGCAGGAGAAGAAACTACTACATTTAGTGATTTAGATCCTTATACTCAATATTTTGTAGCTGCAATTGGTTACAATACTGACGGCGTAGCTTCTGAAATGTTTCTAACTGATGTAACAAGAACGCTGGATTTAGCGGAGCCTGTTTTATCAGGTTACTCTCCGTCTGGTCAATCTCCTCGTGCTTTAAGTAATCAACCAATTGTTCTTACTTTCAGTGAGCCAGTTGTTTATGATAACACAAAAGGGATACATTTCTTTACTTATTGGCCTGGAGTTGATGTTACAGTTCCTGAGGATAGTATTTCTGTAAGTGGTAATACAGTTACAATTTCTTATGGTATTCTTCCATTCAATAATTATTGTTTTATTGAGTATGCTGAAGGTGCTTTCAAAGATTTATCTGGAAATCCATGCGAAGAAGTTGTTTCAGGTGTAATTGGTGGATTCTTAGAAGGAATATGGTTTAGAACTGAAACAGATCCTGCCACTCAGTTAGCTGTAATTTTTGAGAATTTCTTAGGATCATATACTTGTACTGATTTCTCAAATTCTGATAGTACATCTGTTGACTGGGGTCCATATGGAGTTACAATTTCAGAAGATCCTGATGTTTAATTTGGTATCATTATAGAAAATTTCTGGGCTTGGGGTATTGAAGCTAAATTTCAATTCAATGAAGATGGAACCATTACATGTCCAGAACAATTATTAGATGGTATTGAT
>PKTC01000510.1 GCA_002869305.1 Marinilabiliales bacterium | reverse complement strand
GCGATGTTGAATTTGCTGTAGAAGCATTGCAAATGTGGGCATCCAATTTTATTCTAAAGCCCTGGGATAATGAGAAACTGTATGCAACCATTAAAAACTGTTTAGAGTTAAGTAAAACTAAAGGAGAAGTTAGAGAGCTTAAAACACAACAAAGTCAGTTAAAACAAAACTTTAACACAAAATATCAAGATATTCTAGGGCATTCACAAATGATGCAAGAAGTTTTTCGAACCATTGAGAAAGTTGCTCCAACTGATGCGAATATCCTTATTCTTGGTGAAAATGGAACAGGAAAGGAATTAGTTGCGAGAGAAATCCACAGGCAATCAGCACGTGGAAATGATATTTTCATGTCGATTGATCTGGGCACAATTACGGAGTCAATTTTTGAAAGCTAACTCTTTGGGCACAAAAAGGGGGCATTTACTGATGCCAAAGAAGATAAACCTGGAAGATTAATTCTCGCTAATGGAGGTACACTCTTTCTTGACGAAATTGGAAATCTTTCTCAGACTATGCAGGCGAAATTATTAACTGTGATTCAAAATAGGGAATTAGTACCTGTTGGTGGGTCTAAATCAATCCCTATCGATATTAGACTTATTTGTGCCACCAATCAAAATATTCATGAAATGGTTGCAAATAATATGTTTCGGGAAGATTTGCTTTATAGAATAAATACGATTCAAATTGAATTACCACCTCTAAGATCTCGAGGTGATGATCTGATACTAATTGCGAACTATTATTTAAATAAGTATTCAAGTAAGTATGGAAAAAAGAACTTGACTTTTAGCAGCAGTGCAACAAATAAACTTATGGAATACCATTGGCCTGGGAATGTAAGAGAACTTAGTCATGCAGTTGAACGAGCAATTATTATGAGTGATGAGAAAATTATTTCAGCGAATGATTTAATAGTTCATAAATCAGATACTAATTTTAAACTTAGCGAAAAACCTTTAAGTTTAAATGAAGCTGAAAAGATTGTAATCTCAAGTGCCATTAAAAGAAATAAAGGCAATCTGTCAGCCGTTTCAAAAGAACTCGGGATAGTAAGACAAACCTTATATCGGAAAATGAAGGAATATGGTCTTTAAGTATTTTTTTAAATCATGATTCTAAAAAAGCATTATATAGTAATCTGGGTTCGTATTATCGGCATACTGATAACTTGTTTGGCAGTTGCTTTTGTTTCAATACCAAGTGCAGATTGGTTTTATATAATAAATCTGTCGATTCTACTTTTTATACAGGTTTTTCTTTTTGTTCGAAGTCAAAATATTCTAAATCGAGAATTGGAGTATTTATTTGATTCTATAGAATGCACAGAAACTTCTATTAGTTTTTCCAAAAGAAAAACGAACAGCCACTTAGGCAATATTTATACACGGTTTGACAATTTGCTTAAACATATACAAGAACTAAAGGTAGACAGTTTGCAAAAAAATGTTTATTTGACTACCCTCTTTGAGCACATTAATATTGGCATTCTTACAATTAACAGCGATGGTAAAATCAGTTTAAAAAATTCAACAGCAAAAAAGCTTCTTGGCAGAGGAAGTATAAATACCCTTGATGATATTCGGGCAATTGATTCTTCCTTTGCCAATATTTTAGAAAAGATAAAACCTGAAGAATCAAAACTGGTTAGTTTTTATCATGATAACTATCTTCAGCACTTATTGGTAAGAGCTGCAATTTTAAAATTTCCAGAACAAGAAATTAAAATCATTTCTTTTCAAAATATTAGAAGTGAATTAGATGAAAGAGAGATGGAAGGTTGGCAAAAATTAATACGAGTGCTCACACATGAATTGATGAATTCAGTTGGACCAATAAATTCAACAATTTCAACAATTAGGGAGCTTTTAACTGAAAAAGATCAATCGCCGATAGACATCAAAGAAATTACGCCTGAAATCTTGAACGATTCAATAAAAGGTATAAAAATAATTGAAGAAAGAAGTAGGGGGATGCTCGATTTTGTTAAACGTTTCAGAAGTCTAACCCTGGTCGCTAATCCAGTATTTCAAAAATTGGAGATTGATCGTACGATTAATGATATTATTGTTCTTCTGCATGACGAAGCAGAAAAAAAGGGTGTCAGACTGGAAAACAAAACCTCTATATCCAATTTGCATGCAAGTGCGGATAAAACAATGGTAGAACAGATACTTCTGAATTTAATTAAGAACTCTTTTGAAGCCCTAAAGGATGTTTCAAATCCGATTATAAGTATATCAGCCTGGAGTGATAATAATCAGAATATATTTATCAATATAACTGACAATGGCAAAGGTATACCTCTTCAAATTCAGGAAAAAATCTTTGTTCCTTTCTACACGACCTATAAACACGGTACGGGAATTGGTTTAAGTTTATCAAGACAGTTGGCTAATGTTCAGGGTGGAGCGCTTGTGTTATCCAAATCATCACAAAATGAAACAATATTTACGTTAAGAATTAAAATGCTTAGTGTCTGAATTTTTCTATGAAAAATTAGTAGATTACATTTGGTTTCAAATTATTATTTAATATTGTAGTATAATTTTAAATTATAACTAGATATGAGCCAAAAAGTACAAATTGATGCTACTGATCGTAAAATACTTTCTTTCTTGATTAAAAATGCGAGAACCCCTTTTTTGGAAATAGCCAGAGCATGTGGAATCTCAGGAGCTGCAATTCATCAGAGAATACGTAAGTTAGAAGATGCTGGTATTATTAGTGGATCAAAGTTTATTGTTAAACCAAAAGCTGTTGGATTTGATATTTGCGCTTATGTTGGAATTCTTTTGGATAAAGCACACGTTTATAATAATGTAATTAGAGAAATAGAAAAGATTCCAGAGATAGTAGAATGTCATTTTACTACAGGAAACTGGTCATTGTTGGTAAAAATATATTGTGTAGATAATCAACATTTAATGAATGTATTGGTAAACAAAATGCAGAATATTCCGGGAGTTGCACGAACTGAAACATTTATTTCATTAGAACAAACCTTTGATAGGGAATTTAGTATTTAAAAAGACTTGGTATAAAACCAAGCCTCTCCAATTAATCGTAATACTATTCATATCTTAAAGCATTAACAGGATTGGTTCTACTTGCTTTTAATGCTTGATATGTTACAGAGCCTAAAGCTATGAGTATGGCAATTATTCCGCTAAAGATAAAGGGCCAAACTGTTAAATCAATTCTATAAACAAAATTATTGAGCCAGTTTTTCATAAAATACCAGGCTATAGGCCAGGCTATAATGTTAGAAACTATAACAAGTTTTATAAATTCTTTATTAACTAATTGAATAATACTTGCTATACTAGCTCCCATTACTTTTCTTATTCCTATCTCCTTTGTTTTTTGCTCGGCTGTGTAAGATGCAAGCCCTAGAATTCCTAGGCAGGCAATAAAAATTGCTAAACTTGAGAACACAATGAAAAGAACGAAGAACTTTTTTTCTGATCTATATAATGATTCTATTTCTTCATCGTAAAAGGTAGGATTATAGTATTTTTCTGTATTTGTTTTATCCCATACACTTTTTATATATTTTAATGTTTCAGAAGTATTGTGTGAGCTAATCTTTACGCTTGTCCAAGATCTCCAATTATGATCAATAAAATAAACCACTGGAACAATTTCGTTATGCTCAGATTCAAAGTGAAAATCTTTTGCTACTCCAATAATTTGTCCTTTCCTTTCAATCCAGGTATTATCATCAAAATTTATTGTTGCAGTTGAAAATGTTTTTCCAATGGCATCATCCCAACCAAATTCTTTTACTGCAGCTTCATTTAAAATAAAAGTTGAATGTTCATCTTCACTCATAGTTTCAGAAAAACTCCTTCCTTGTAATATCTTATTATCGAGTGTTTCAAAAAAATCGTAATCCACCGTCACAATCTTTATTGTCTTTTCTTCGCTATCAACTCCTTCGGCGGTATAAGTAAGATTACTGCTAAGTTTATTGGTTGGTCGTTTGTTTGATCCCGTTACAGAAATAATATTTGGATTTTTTAATAACTCGGCTTTAAAAGTTTTGTATTTTTCTACTCCAGGATTCCTAAAAATTACAATATTAGAAGTATCTATTCCTAAAGGCTTGTTCTGCATATATCGCCATTGAAAAAATACAACTAAGGTGGAAATAATTAATGTAATTGAAATAGCAAACTGAAAAACAACCAATATCTTTCGCATTAGAGAATTTGAACTCGAAAATTTGTTTCTTTCTTTGAGCACTTTTAGGGGCTTAAAAGAGCTTAAAAAGAAAGCAGGATAACTACCTGACAAAACTCCAATAAGTACCGAGATACCAACAGTTATCAATATTATCCAAAAATTATTTGCCCACTCTATATTTATTTCTTTTCCTGCCAGTTGATTAAATTTAGGCAAAAGTAAATCAGATAAAGCAATAGAAATCCATATTGCTATAAATGAAATGAGAACTGCCTCGCCTGTGAATTGAAAAACTAAATGTCTTCTTTTGGCACCAAGTATTTTTCTAATACCAACTTCCATCGACCTTTTTGAAGACCTGGCTGTAGCCAGATTCATATAATTGATTGTAGCAATCATAAGAATAAAGATGGCGATTATAGAGAAAATAATTACATTCCTCATACTTCCATTGGTTTCAAATTCATATCTCGTGTTCGACTTTAAATGAATATCGAATAAGGGTTGAAATAGTAAATCAGAATTTATTCGCTCACTATCTTCACCAAAAGTTTGGACCATAAATTCTTTGGATATTTTTTTTAATGAATTAATAGAAACATTTTCTGGTAAAAGAATATATGAGAATTGCGACATTTCACCCCAGTTTTCTTTAACCATTCTATTATACATGTAATCACCAGTTTTTTCTGAAACAACTATATTTAAATGGAAGTGACTATTTTGGGGCATATCTTTAATAACTCCAGTAACTCTCAGTTGTGCTTCTCCTAGTTCATTGTATACTTTAAGGTTTTTACCAATTGGATTTTCACTGCCAAAAAATTTTGTTGCTGTTGATTCGGTAATAACCCCAGTAAAAGGTTCTTCAAGTGCGGTCGTTTTATCTCCCATTAACCATTCATAGGTAAAAACATCAAAAAAGTTATTATCAACAATTGTAACGCCTTCTTGATAAAGTTTAGTGTTTTGGTATTCAATATAAAAGGAACTTGAATAACCTATTCTTACAAATTCCTCAATTTGTGTAAAATAGCTTTCAAAAATATTTTTTAGCTTGTGTTCTGTAATCACCATTTCGTAAACTTCGCCAGTAGGAGCTTTATATTGATATCCTACTCTATATATTTTGCTTCCATGTTCATGAAATTTATCGTAGCTTAATTCATCAATTACATAAAATGTAATTAAAAGACAAGCAGTTAATCCAATAGTTAAGCCTAAAAGATTTATAATAAAATATCCTTTTTGCCTAATCAGGTTTCGTATGGCTGTAATAAAATAGTTCTTGATCATGATGTTAAATTTATTAATTCTATTTAAATTATTTTCGGATTGATTAAGTAAATGCTTGTGCCATAGTGTTAAGAATCAGAATATCAAAATATTACAATTTTTTGGGATTTATTTTTTGTGTAAATTTTACAATGATGTGTGTAATTTTTACACATTTATTTGTAGCTTTGATTAAATTTCAATCTACTAATGAGCAAAAAAGGTAAAATACTAGTTGTAGATGATAATGAGGAAATCTTAACCGCAGTTGAAATGCTTCTTTTTCCTTATTTTGAGAGAATAGTTACCATCAAAGATCCTAATTCATTATATCAAATATTAGCAAAAGAATTATTCGATGTTATTATCATGGATATGAATTTCAAGGCAGGTATTAGTAGTGGTAATGAAGGTTTATTCTGGATGAAAGAAATTTTTAAAAAGGATTCTGAAGCAATTATTGTATTTATAACTGCCTACGGAGATATGGAGCTTGCAGTCAAGACAATTCGTGAGGGAGCCACAGATTTTATTCAAAAACCGTGGGATGACGAAAAGTTTATTACAACCATTGAAAATGCATACAAGCTTCGAGATTCAAAAAAGGAAATAACCAGCTTAAAACAGAAACAGAAGCACTTGTTAAATGACATTTCTAATCAGTTTCCAGAAATTATTGGAAAATCAAAACTAATGGAAGAAGTGTTTAAAACTATAAATAAAGTGGCCAGTACAGATGCTAACATTTTGGTTATGGGCGAAAATGGAACTGGAAAGGAGTTAATAGCAAGAGAGATACATAAAAAATCTAATAGAGCTGATGAGGTATTTGTAAGTGTTTATGTATCAGCTTTGCCTGATTCTTTATTTGAAAGTGAACTGTTTGGCTTTGTTAAAGGCGCTTTTACAGATGCGAAAACTGACAAGCCAGGAAGGATTGAAATTGCTTCAGGAGGAACTCTTTTTCTGGATGAAATTGGAAATTTATCACTTACTGCACAATCAAAACTATTAACTGTTCTTCAAAATAGAGAGATTAGCAGGCTTGGTGCTAACTATAAAGTTCCCATTGATATTAGGCTCATTTGTGCCACCAATAAAAATTTAAATAAAATGGTTGCTGAAGGAAGTTTTCGGGAAGATCTTTTGTATAGAATAAATACTATTCATGTGAGTTTACCGCCTTTGCGCGACAGAAAAGAGGATATCCCATTACTGCTTGACTTTTTTAAAAAGAAATATGAAAACAAATATAAAAAACCTTCATTCAGCGTGGTTGAAATGGCAATGGAAAAGCTTTTAAATCACGATTGGCCAGGTAATATTAGAGAGTTTCAGCATCTAGTTGAAAAAGCAGTTATTATGAGTGACGATAATTATTTAACTGATAGTGATTTTGGGTTAGTGAATAATACTGAGTCGTTCCGGTTTAAGAATGACACCTTGGATTTAGTAGAGAATGAGAAGAAATTAATCTTAAAGGCTATTGAAAAGCATAGAGGAATTTATTCCATAGCTGCAAGGGAGCTTGGTGTTTCAAGAAAAACGCTATACAATAAGATAAAAAAATATGAGATCGATTAAGTTTAGTATTACACTGCTAGTATTTTTAATTATCCTGTCAGTACTTGGTTTTGCATTTTTCTGGTCGCTTGATTCAAGTCAATTATTAATTACCAAGATGGTTATTGCTACTGTTTTCATTTTCTTCTTTCTTTATCTACTTAAGTATATAAATAAAACCAATCGCGATTTATATAAATTCCTTGAATCTATTAGGTATTTAGATAATGTTTCCACTGGAAACACTGCTGATTTATCCTTTGATCAGTTAAACATAACCTATAATAAAATTACGAATCAATTAAAGAAAGCATGGCTAGCCAAGGAGCATGAACATCAGTATTTTCAGTACACGCTGGAAAACATATCAGTAGGAATAATAAGTTTTGATGATTCTGGAAATATCGAAATTTTGAATAAAGCAGCAAAATTTATATTGGGGATAAATAAACTAAGAAATATAAAAGAATTAAACACAGATACAGTATTTGTAGGCGATCAGATTAAAGACTTAAAACCCGAAGAAAGCAAGTTAATAAGATTAAATACTGACATTGATCAATTAAAGATCCTGGTAAAATTAACTAATCTGAAGATTGGAAATAATACTGTGAAGCTAGTTACTCTTCAAGACATAAAGACTCAGCTTGAACAAAGTGAACTTGATGCTTGGCAAAAATTAATTAAAGTATTAACTCATGAAATAATGAACTCAGTTACTCCGGTAAAATCCTTGACATATAGCATGCAGAAAGTATTGCAATCGGATGATACAGAGGAAACAAAAAATAAAAATTTGCTTAAAGGTTTGGCGGCTATTGAGAAAAGGAGTAAAGGCTTATTAGAATTTGTAGAATCCTATAAAAATCTAACACAAATACGAAAACCTAGTTATCAGAGAGTTATTTTACAAAATCTTTTAAATACCATTGGAAATCTTTTTAAAGAAGAATTTAAAAATTTGGAGATACAATTCGATATAGAGATCGTACCCAATGATTTATCTGTAATTGCTGATGATAAGCTGATTACGCAGGTTATTATCAATTTAATTCAGAATTCCATTAAAGCTCTGCATGAAAGTTCAGAGAAAAAGATTAGAATGAGAGCACATTTATCCAATAATAATAAAGTTATGCTTTCCGTTTCGGACAATGGTGATGGAATAGATTCTGAGATAATAGATAAAATATTTGTTCCTTTTTTCTCTACGAGAGAAAGTGGATCAGGAATAGGATTATCATTTGCACGTCAGGCAATGGTTATGCACAATGGCACAATTGATGTTAGATCGCAAAAAGGAGAAGGAGCAGAGTTTATTTTAACATTCTAGGATATAAACAAAAATTACTCATAAATGTATTTAATATGGTATTGTATAATTGAAGTCATTCCTTATATTTGCAAACCCAAAGAAATTAAAATAAAGAGCCGCCACGCCGGGTACATATCGTATGTGGATGAAAGTTCCACCGGCTTATAAGGCCCTGGAAAGTCCCGGGCTTCTTTTATAAATTATTATGTCTTGTTTTTATCAAAGTTATTTAAAAAAACGACTAGCTTTTTTAAATC
>PKTC01000269.1 GCA_002869305.1 Marinilabiliales bacterium | reverse complement strand
ATAGTTACTGCACCCGGAGAAAAATGTGATTTTGTTTCGCGATTTTTTGCTCCAAGGGCTGGAGTTAATGAAGATCCTGTAACAGGTTCAGCACACACCATCTTAATTCCCTATTGGGCCGAGAAGTTAAATAAGAAAGTAATGAATGCAATTCAGTTATCGGAGAGAAAAGGGCATTTGCAGTGCGAATATCTAAATGAAAGAGTTAAAATTTCGGGAACAGCTAAACTTTTTATGAAAGGAGAAATTATCATCTAATGGATATCAGTTTGTTAATTATTATACTATCAATTATTTTTATATCAACCTTAACCAGGTCGACATTTGGTTTTGGAGATGCACTTATTGCCATGCCTTTATTAGCCTTGTTTATTGATATAAAAATTGCAACTCCATTGATTGCTCTAATCGCTTTTTTTATTGCAATATCTATCTTGATAAGAAACTGGAGGAATGTAGAATTTAAAAGTGCCTGGCGCTTGATTGTTTCTTCTCTTATTGGAATCCCAATTGGGATATGGTATCTAAAAGATATAAATGAAAACTTCATCAAATTAATTCTTGGAATCATTGTTCTGCTGTTTGCTCTTTACAGTGCGATAAAACCAAAATTAATTCATTTAAAGAATGAGAAGTATTCCTGGCTTTTTGGTTTTATTGCCGGATTACTGGGAGGTGCTTATAACACTAACGGACCGCCAATTGTAGTGTATAGTTCACTTAAAAAATGGAATCCTAAAAATTTTAGAGCCACCTTACAAGGATACTTTTTTACAACAGGAATTATGGTAATAGTTGGTCATGGTGCAGCCGGAAATTTTACCAGCGAAGTGTTAACCTACTTTGCTTATTGTTTACCCATTGTACTTGTTGCTGTAATAATTGGAGCAAGCATTAATAAACGAATACCTACCCAAAATTTCCATAAATATATTTATATGATTTTGGCAATGTTGGGTTTTGCGTTGATGGTTAACTCAATTCTTAACATGATTTAGCATGAGATACACCGAAAACCTTCCGTCAGCAGAACAATTTCATATCTTATTTGAAACTACTGGCTGGAACACAAAATATGAGTTAAGTAAAGAAGAGCTTTACTTTGCATTAAAGAATTCATGGTACACCATATCTGTTTACGACAAGGAACAATTGATTGGGTTCGGCAGAATAATTTGCGATGGCATCGTTCATGCTCTGATTCTAGATGTAATCATTTTGCCGGAAAGACAAGGTGAGGGAATTGGTAAAGAAGTTATGGATAAGTTAGTGAGCCAGTGTAAAAAGTACAAAATTAGAGATATTCAGCTATTTTCTGCCAAAGATAAAGCTGGTTTTTATGAAAAACTTGGATTTGAAAAGCGAAAAGATGATTCGCCGGGAATGCAACTTGAGAAATATTGGTAAAGAGACAGTTTAATAAAAAAGAAAACTGGGTAGAAAGTAAGTTAAACCAAGCTACATACTTTTCTTTCATAACTTGAGCAGTGAAATCTGCATTAAAAGAATAAAATGCTCTATAAAGCAAACTTCGGGCCGTTTATGGGGATCACGCAACTCTATATTAGAAAAAGTCATCTTTGTGTAAAGGAAGTGTAAGCAAAATGAAAAAAATAGAATTAATTTTTATCATATGCTCGTTTTTAATTTTATTATCATGCGACGAATCTGATAAAATTGAAAGTTTTGATCATGTAACCCTGACTGAAGCATTGGTAAATTTAGATGGTGAGAAATTACAAATTGAAATTGATAAATTAACTATTGACCTTAAGCCTAAGATTAGTCTTACTGATAATCTGGGGCACAGTGAAAATTTGAATACGCTAATTGAAAGATTAAACTCACAGTCCGATAATTTTGAAGCAAGTTTATTTTGCTATGCTTGTATTAAGACAAATCCTCCTCAATCTGAAATATTTATTACGGTTGACTCTTTAGGAATTGAAGTTTGTAGAGTTCTTGATATTTTGACCGCAGAAAATAAAACCTTAAGCTTTAGTAGTATTCACGAATGTAATGATAGCCTGTGAAATTTGGTTATAATGAATGCCGGTTTTACTGTTGGTCTGAAAACCTGCCATTCACTTAGCCAATGGTCCAGATTTAATGATGATTACTCTAGATTCTTTTAATTCTCAAAATCCGCTTGGCATTATCATTATTTAACGCAACCATTTTACTTAATGATCAGTCTTAAAATAAATCCAAGCTTATGAAGAAGCATATTTTGTTATTTTCAATATTAATTTGGTCAGTTTTAAGTTGTGATAATAATTCTTTGGAAGAAACTCCATTGACAATGATAAATATCTACAAAGGTGAACTATATGGAAATGGACAAGAAAATATATCCAAACAAAATACAGTTATTAAAAACACTTCTGATTGGGATGAATTAATGGATAAGATGAATTCTGTCAATAATGTAACTGAAAGATTTTCAGAAACCAATATTGATTTTTCTAACTATATAATAATTGCAGTTTTTGATGAAGTAAAAATGTATGGTGGTCATTCCATAGATATAACTAGCATAACTGAGCATGATGAAAATATAATTGTAAGCGTTGAAAATCTTTTACCTGGAGGTTTAGCTGCAGTCATTACACAACCTTTCCATATAGTAAAAATTCCAAAAACGAATAAACCAATTGTTTTCGAAAAGTTTTTAGCACGTATAAATCCAAATATGCCTGTTAAAAGGAATTATTACGCATGCAGGTAACTCTCAACAATTTGTTATAAATTGCAACAAATCACAAAAAAATGACAAAAAAAGAAGAGTTTGAGTTGGTTGAAGTATTTGCAGGAACAAGTTTACAAGCCGAAATGGTAAAATCTCTATTGCTTGATGTTAACATTGAAGCATTTATAAAAGATGGACATATGGGTACTATGTTTCCTTTTCATACTGCACCAGGTGCTGCAGGGTCAGTAAAAATAGTAGTTTCAAACCAGAATTACGACCAGGCAAAATTAATTGTTGAAGACTATTATCGCAATCTAAATTCGTAGTAATAACGCAACATAGTATTGATGTAAAGACAATTATTGCATAATATTAGATCATATACTTACATTCGTACAAAGGTTTAATCCATTAAAACTTTCCAACTTTTAATATTTTATTGAGTCATTACACTAAGATGTAACTACAATTCATTTCATACGTCATATTGTAAAATAAATACAGGAAAGTTATGATAAAAAATTACTTATTAACTGCCTCTAGGAATATACTTCGACACAAAGGCTTTTCTTTTATAAATATTTTAGGACTCGCATTAAGCATGTCAATCTGTATGCTAATTATTGTTGTTATAATCGATCAGTTCAAGTACGATAACTTTATTTCAAAACGCGATCGAATATACAGGATCGAGAGTATAAATAATAATAACAAATCAGCAATAAATATTACAAAATATGCATCTACTACTTATCCTTTATATGACGAGTTGGTAAACAAATATGCGGTAGTTGAAGATGCTGTTGTTCTAAATAATAATTTTAATAGAGATGGTGTTTACAATGAAAATAAATTCCCTATTCGAGGTTTTTATGCCAGCGAATCATTTTTTAATCTGTTTGATTTTAAATTAAGTACCAACTCATACTCTAATCCTTTAAAAGAGCCCTTCTCTATTATATTAACCGAGGAAACCGCTAAAAAATATTTTGTTGATGAAGATCCTTTAGGTAAATTCCTGCAGATCGATACTTTAGGGAATTTTAAAGTTACCGGTATAATTCCTAAGACTAAGTACAAATCACAGTTTCAGTTCCAATGTTTGGTATCGGCTTCAACCATGCCCGTTCTGGAATCTAGTAAAAAAATACATTCTGTAACCGATAATTGGGAAAGGTATAGTTACAGTTATATATACATACTAGTAGATAAGGCGGCTAATCTTGAAAATATTACTTCGTCATTAAACAAAATAAGTTTTGAAAAATATAAGGATCTTGAAGAAACAGATGTGAGTTTCTATTTAAAACCTTTTAATGAAATTGTCCCCGGCGATTTTATTGCAAACGAAATTGGAGTATTTCTACCTAAAATTTTTATAATTTTTCTTGCAGGTTTGTCTCTAGTTATAATTATTTCGGCTGCATTTAATTATACAAGTTTATCCATGGCTCGGGCTTTACTAAGAGCAAAAGAAGTTGGAGTTAGAAAAACATTGGGAGCAAACCGCCGCCAAATTATTTTTCAGTTTCTATCTGAGGCTTTCCTAGTTGCATTAATCGCTCTTATTTTTGCGGTGATTATACTTCAGTTAATCTTACCAGGTTTTTCCGGTATGAAAATGATGGCAATGTTAGAAATTAGGCCAGAACAAGATATTATTGTTTATATCATATTTTTCATATTTGCCTTAATTACGGGATTTCTATCGGGAATTTTACCCTCAGTATATATCTCGTCATTTAATCCGATAAAGGTATTAAAGGGAGCTACTAACGTTAAACTTTTAAGTAAAATCACTTTGCGAAAAATATTATTGGTAACTCAATTTACTTTTTCAATGATATTTATAATTTCTATTATAGCCATATACAGTCAGATGAATTATATGATAAACGCTAAAATGGGATTTGATCGTGATATTGTATATAATATCTGGCTTCAAGACAATGATTTTGAAATCGTGAAAGATTATTATTCTCAATTCCCAGAAATTGATGAAATAAGTGGAGCTTCGCATGTCCCTGGAATTGGGAATTTTAGAAATGCATTTGTAAGAGTGGAGAGAGATGATGAAAAAATGGAAGTTGATTATTTTGCTGTCGATCAAAATTATATCGAAGTAATGGGTCTCGAACTAATAAAAGGATCTAATTTTCCTGAAAAAGCGAATACCGAAAACGAATCATTCATTATTATTGACCAGAGAATGCTAAAAAGATTCAATCTGGGAACACCCACCGAAGCTATTGGAAAAAGTCTTATCATGGATGACTCAACCTTGGTGGAAGTTCGTGGTATTATTAGAAACTACCATTATGCAGCACTATTTTTACCTCAAAAATCTTTAATGTTAAGATATAAACCTGATGAATTTCGATTAGCTGCAATGAGAATGAGGGCTGGTAGTAATATTGAAATAATCAAAAAATTTGAAAGTGGTTGGTATGATATTGATCAGTACAATAAATACAATGGAGATTTTCTTGATCTTCAAATTAAAGATTATTACTCCTATTTCGAAGATGTTCTTTATACAATAGGTTTTGCTTCGTTTTTAGCTATTGTAATTGCATGTTTAGGTTTGCTTGGGATGGCTACTTACAGCACACAAACACGAATAAAGGAAATCGGTATAAGGAAAGTTTTTGGAGCCGAACCTAAGACAATAATTTATTTAATATCTAAAACGTATATAAAATTATTCATAGTAGCAGCAATCATTGCAGGACCTCTGGCTTATATGATCAATAATATGTGGATTCAATATATTGCTGATCATTCTCCATTTGGAATTGGAGTTGTTTTCTTAGGACTTTTCTTAGTTATAGGTTTTGGTATGATAACGATTGCTACACAGACTTTAAAAGCTGCAAATACAAACCCTGCTGAATCGTTACGATACGAATAGCAATTAACAGTAATATAAGAGTGCCTTAAGACCTTTTTTTATTTGTCTCGAGGTTTGTTAATAACAAATTTTTTATCAATTTTACCTAAAATTAGGAAACCTAGAGTTCTTATTATAGTATAAAGGACCATAAATACACTGCATTTAATAATATGAAACACTGAATATCTATATTTTAGTTTTATTAAAAAAAATGCACAAAATGCAGGTCTTATATTTTGATTGATTAGTTTTTCTAAATATATTTCGGAAGTTAAACAGTTGTAAAAAATTATACCGTGGCTAAGAAAAGAATTGTAATTGACTATGAAAAGCTTCCTGATGAAACAGTAAACAGGATCAAGATGGAATATCCTGAGGGATATGAGGATAATCTTATCACATTTACAAATGCTCAAGGAAGATATGTATCGGCATTGCCTTTCGAAACAGAAGAAATATATTACCTGATTCGAATGACAGAAGGTGAGGCAAGACAAATTATTAAAGACGATGATGATTTTGGCAATGATGGTAAATTACGGGACGACTTTGCTGATGATTTAGAATCGGTGGAGGAAGAAGAGGAAAAAGAAGAATATTTAGACGATAACTTCGATGAAGCTGAAAACATAAAAGATGAAAGTTACGACGAATAAAAATAATTAAGGATTCTAAAAAGAATCTTTTTTTTTGCAGCTAAATTAACCGTTTTCTTATAATAGTTCCCTTCAAACTTGCATTAAATAGCAGTTTTTACATATCTTTACGACGATAAAACAAATGAAAATGAAACCAATTGTCACAAATGCTCCGGTTTTTACCACGATCTGCTAGGTAATATTCTACTCTATCTATCATTATTATCAATTATTTGTTTTATTAATCATACTTATTAAAAATGTCTTCATATAAAAAACTATCATTATATATAAACTCTATTAATAGAGAAAATATTAAATCACTATGGAAAGATATCCTTGAATCAATTTCCGGTAGCGATAAAGACTTTACGAAAGAAAAACTTAGTAAGTCAATTCTATTGTTATCAATACCTATGGTACTTGAGATGATCATGGAATCTATCTTTGCAATTGCTGATATCTTTTTTGTTGCTAAACTAGGCCCCGATGCGATTGCCACAGTTGGTATAACAGAATCTTTACTAACAATAATTTACGCTATTGGCATGGGTTTAAGCATGGCAACTACTGCTCTGGTTTCCAGGAGAATTGGAGAGAAAAAGCCATACAGAGCCTCAATTGCAGCCATTCAATCCATAATTGCTGGTGCATTAATCTCCCTGTTTATTGGAATCCCAGGGATGATATTTGCAAAAGACTTGTTGCGTTTAATGGGCGCTAATGCTGATATAATAAATCACGGGAGTATTTATACTTCAATTTTACTTGGAAGCAATATGATAATCATGCTTCTTTTTATCATCAATGCCGTTTTTAGAAGCTCGGGAGATGCTGCTACTTCAATGCGTGTATTGCTCATTGCAAATGGTGTAAATATTATTCTCGACCCTCTACTCATTTTTGGATTAGGACCAATTCCTGCATTAGGAATAAAAGGCGCAGCGATAGCCACTACAACCGGTAGAGGTATTGCTGTTATCTATCAATTTTATCTCCTCAATAAAGGAAATGGAAGAATCAAGATTTTCAAGAAAGCACTGCGCATTAATTTAAGAGTAATGTCTGAACTTATAAGGATTTCATTAGGAGGTATTGGTCAATCCATTATAGCGACATCAAGTTGGATTGGTATGGTTCGTATTATTGCAATTTTTGGTAGCACTGCACTTGCTGGTTATACCATTGCAATTCGGATCATCATCTTTGTTCTTTTGCCCTCCTGGGGATTAAGTAATGCCGCTGCTACATTGGTAGGTCAGAATTTAGGCGCAAAAAAACCCGGTCGTGCAGAGAAAGCAGTATGGGCTACCGGATATGTAAATATGATTTTGCTAACTGCTATTTCTCTTGTATTTATTATTATGCCTCATTTCTTTATTCAGCTTTTTATTGATAATGCGGAAGTTATTGAAACAGGAGCTAAAGGACTAAGAATTGTGAGTTTCGGGTTTATATTTTATGCCATGGGTATGGTAATGGTACAGGCCTTTAATGGAGCTGGTGATACTCGAACTCCAACAAAAATTAATATTGTTTGTTTTTGGATAATTGAAATTCCTTTAGCATACCTTTTAGCCACATCATATGGCATGAACGAATTTGGTGTATACCTGGCCATCATTGTGGCAGAATCATGCATGACTCTTATTGCCATGTGGTTATTTAAAAAAGGCAAGTGGAAATTAGAAAAAGTTTAACTATAAATCCTATCTTTTTAGATGGGATTTATTTCATTTTTTTAATTACAGTAAAAGCTCTGTCAACATCTTTATCCTTCAACAGTATGGTTATCTCATTTGATGTAGAAACAACTTCAAAAACATTAATACCATCCCATGCCAACTTTTTAAATATATAATAGTACAATCCGGGTTGCTCAGTATTGCTTATCGGGAGTTTTATGGTAATGGAAGATAATCCAGAACTACTGGATATTAATTTTTCGCCTTCAAATAAAACAGGAATTTTATCCAAAAATTGATCACTAATTATAAATGTTGTTTCATATAAACCACGGGTTACTGTATAAAAAACATCCGGGTTATTTTTTATCTCTTCAAATAAATTTTGCTGGCATTTGATGAGGCTTTCCGAGTTTTTAAAAGTAAAATCAACTAAGTTCGATCTAACTACGATATCACCTAGCTTTTTAATTTCTTTCTCCAGTTTTCCCGATAATCCAACCTCATTTAAATCTTTAAAACGTCTTATTGCCATAATTATGGCACCTTCCTTTACATCCTTTTTTAACAAATGCTCTATATCCGACTTTATAAATGACGCAAGAGATGAGAAGTTTATAATCTGGTCATTGAGTGATTCTAAAATAAATGGTTTACTATTTAAAACACGTTCAACGGCTCTTGAAATTGTTATCATAATTCTAATATTTTGTTAAATATATAACATTTTGTT
>PKTC01000106.1 GCA_002869305.1 Marinilabiliales bacterium | reverse complement strand
TAAAGCTAAAAAAAATCAACCCCCGAAATCCTTTTTAAAATGGGGACCTTCCAACTTTCCGACTTAAGGCTCCCGATAGCTATCTGGAACAAAAGTAATTTCTTTTTTTTTGACGATCGTCAAGTAATGCATTCATTGATTGGCATATTTTTACTCTGCAACAAAATTGCTAAATTGAAAAATGAATTATTTACTTACCAACCAGGAGCTTTAAAGAATGGTATGAAAAAAACAAAACAAACCATTTTTAAAGATATACCTGTAAATATTTTCCGGATTGATAAAAGAGATTGGAAGAACGAAACACAAGCAAATAAAACAAAATAAATATGAAACGCACCGTATTAATACTATTTACATTACTTATAAGAATCACTTGTTTTGGACAGGTAATTAACTCAACCATAGAAAGAGATATCATACATTCTGATATTTTAAATGATGACAGTGAAATATCCGTTTATTTACCTCCATCATATTCGGCTACCAATCAAAATTTTCCTGTACTGTATATATTGGATGGTGATTATAATTTTTTCTATGTATCGGGTCTCTTGGAGCTTCAATCTTCCATCAGCGAAAACATTCCTGAAATGATTTTGATTGGAATCTCAGGAAAAGGATCTGAAACATATAGAACCAATTGCAAACCAAATATTGATACAATTAAAGGAAAAGGTAACGCCGACCAATATGCCGATTTTATTGAAACAGAGTTAGTACCATTTGTAAACACAAAGTACAGAACATCAAATTATAAGTTGTTGGCAGGTCATTCGGCCGGAGGTCTGTTTATTATGAACACGGTATTGCAAAAACCAAATGCATTTAATGCTTATATAGCCATTAGTCCTTCATTGTGGTGGGAAAAGAATGTAATGAACGATGTAGCCATCCAAACTTTTAAGTCGAATCCAAATTTTAGCTCAAACGTGTATGTTTCTTTGGCTAATGAGAAAGGAATGGGCGTAGATAAATTTTTAGAGGTAGTTAAGGACAACAATATTTCGGATTCTGTTTTTAAGTTCAAACATTTCCCCGATGAAAATCATAACTCGGTTGGTTTGCCAACCTATTTATGGGCACTAAAAGATATATTCATTCCCTGGAAAGGTGAAAAAGAATATTTTGAAAAAACCTCGGAACTAAAAGATTATCACACGAATATGTTAAAAGCATATGGCTCTGCTTTTAACATACAAAACAGCCTGTTGATGTATACTATTTATGTTCTGCGAGAAGACGCTGCAGAATTAGAAAAAATGCAGGCTGAAATAAAGCAATTGTACCCTGAAGCTGTTGCAAAATTTGATAATTTTTGGGTCCAAAGACTAATTAGTATGGATAAAAATGCAGAAGCCGAAGCATTGCTTCAAAAATCTATAAAAGAGCATCCAGATTTTTTCGACAGTTACAATACACTTTCGAAATTAAAACTTAAAAATAAGGAATTTAAAATTGCTGAAGGCTTGATAAATAAAGGAATTGAATTAGCCATCACACAAAAAGCACGGCAATGGCAATTGAATGAATTGTTAGAGACGAAGGAAAAAATAGAGGCTGCTGACTAACCTCATAATCACTAGCTCCTCTCTTACATAAACCTGTCTGCTAAGTAACTGAGGGTATTACGGGCAGGCTTGATCATGCTTTGCAAAAAGAAGAACCTTTTCCTTCCCCCTTTGCAAAGGGAAGCTGAGGAGGATTGAGTTCAACCATTGCTTCTTTCTTTTTAGAGCTGAAAACTAAAGCTGATTTACAACTAATTTAGTAAGAATTTTATAATTTGATAAATACTTTTTAACTTGACAATCCATTAAGAATAAATATTATGAAAACAATAAAACTATTATTTATCTTAACACAAGTTTTTTTAACATTAAGACTGCAAGCACAAGATAGTGTGTTCAGCCCTGATTTATCAAAAGTGAATGACTCTAACGTCTGGACTTTGTACAATAGAGATATTATTCCAGGCGATGCCATACATTTAAACAGCAAACCTGGCGATGGAATTCTCTTTTTAAAAGAATCGAATTTTAAGAATGGAACTATTGAACTCGATATAAAAGGTAAAGATGAAAGAGGCAGGAGTTTTGTTGGAATCGCTTTTCATGGACTAAATGATAGCATTTATGATGTTATCTATTTCCGAGCTTTTAATTTTAAAAGTTCGGATCGAAATAGCCATTCGGTACAATATATCTCTCACCCACAATATACATGGCATTTTTTACGAAAAGAACATCCCGAAATGTATGAGAATATAGTTAATCCTGTTCCGGATCCCAACGATTGGTTTCATGTAACTGTTAAAGTGGATTACCCTCATGTAAATGTATTTGTAAATAATTCCGAAAAGCCATCTTTAAGCATAGATCAGCTTAGTGCAAGGAAAGAAGGCTGGATAGGATTTTGGGTAGGGAATAACTCCGAAGGATATTTTAGAAACTTAAAAGTTATTTCGGAGTAAGATTTAAATTTTTGAAATACGAATTGGGTAGAAATAGAAAAACAAGACGCTACCTGTTTTACGAAAGCATTTTTAGTATTTTTTTTATTGACTATCGTCAAGGATTGGATAAATTGGTTTGGATACCTTTACTTTCTTGAAACATAGCCAAACATATTCAATACAGAAATAAAGAATATATATTATGAATAAATTGCATGAAAAACCATGTGCTCTTATAACCGGCGCTACCAGTGGTATTGGAGCCGCATTTGCGAATCGCCTGGCACAGGATGGATTTGATCTTATTCTCCATGGACGCAAGCAAAAAGAATTAACAGAACGTGCAAAAATACTGGAAGAAAGCTATCATACAAAGGTCGAAATCATTCTAGCAGAACTTTCCCAAACCGAGGAAATAAAAAAAGTTGAGGAACGTATCAAAAGTCTGGATCGGCTTGATATGCTTATCAACAATGCCGGCTACTGGGAGCCGGGCTATCTATGGGAACGTTCTCCCGAATCCCTGGAAGCGATGATAATGGTTCATAGTGTGGCACCTATTAAGTTCATCCGAGCTGCCCTGCCTCATATGCTAGAGCAAAAAAGTGGAGATATCATTAATGTTTCCTCCATAGGTGCTTATTTAAACATGGCAACAACGGAAAATTACGGGGCCAGCAAAGCATATTTAATCAACTTAACAGAATCCTTACATGTTTCCTTAATGGGGACAGGTATTCGTGTGCAGGCACTAATCCCGGGATTCACCGTCACCAATTTTCATTCACGATTAGGTGCAGATTTCACAAAAGAACAAAAGAAGTGGTTACAGCCGGAAGATGTGGTAGACAAATCCTTAAGAGGATTGGAAAAAGCACAGGTCTTATGCATTCCTGGTTTCAAGCGCCGGCTCATTGTTAAACTCTTTAAAGCATTACCACGCCGATTGTTTTACAAAATGATGCATGCTATTGGCGAAAAAAGTAAGAAAAAATGGGACGAAATTCAAAAATCATGAATTGGGTAGTACTTTTTTGATACCACGGTTCAGTGCGGGTTGTACCTAAAACAAATAGATCAACTTTAGTCCTACTATTTAGGCTTTTTAATGATTATTTTTATCCGTAAATGTATTAACTTTTAAAGTTCTGATTTTAAATTTACTAATAATATAAACTATCTTATATACAATGAAAAAGTATCTGAAAAATATAAGGAACACATTAAGCATTCGAAAACTTTCAATCATAATAGTTACAACATTTCTTATTTATTTAACGCCTTCGTGTAATACGCCCGATAAAAGCAACGAAGTGCTCCTGGCCCAGGCTCAGCAAATCAGTAAAGAGATTCTTATACTCGATTCTCATATCGATTGGCCTTCCCGCTTACTTGACGAACCTGAAGATATATCGCAAGAGATCACACAGGGCGATTTTGATATGGTTCGCGTAAATAAAGGAGGGTTCGATGCAGCCTTATCGGTAATTTATGCCAGTCCGGATAGTGGAGTGGATGAGAACAGAGCATATGTCGATTCTCAATTAAATATGGTTGTTGGTTACGCAAACCGATACCCCGATCAATTTGCACTGGCAAAAAATCCCAATGACATTCTACAGAATTTTAAGCAAAATTTATTCTCAATTCCTCTTTGCCTTGAAAATGGTGCACCCATTGGCGATGATTTAAGCTATTTGAAGTATTTAAAAGAAAAGGGATTCGCTTATATAACCATAACGCATTCCAAATCTAACCAGATTAGCGATTCTAATTTTGATACCAATCGTATCTGGCAAGGATTAAGTCCGTTTGGTTTAGAGGTGATAAAAGAGATGAACCGCCTGGGCATCATGATCGATATTTCACATTCGACCGACAGTGCAGTTTTTCAGGCAGTACGCCATTCTAAAGCACCCATTATAGCTTCTCATTCATCGTGCAGGTATTTTGTGCAGGGATACGAGAGAAATTTATCCGATACATTAATAAAAGCCATAGCCCATAAAAGTGGTGTGGTAATGGTATCTCTGGCCTCTTCCTTTTTAGATTCCCTATGTCATCAAAACTGGAATTACATTTTTAACTGGTACGATTCCACGGGAATAAGTTACCACTCAGAAGAAGGAGTTGAATTTGCACTCAAGTATGGCGAAACACACCCACTTAAATCAAATGCCAAAAAATTAGCCGACCATATCGATCATATTGTTCAAATTGCAGGCATTGATCATGTGGGCATAGGAACTGATTATGATGGTATTGGACCATTACTTCAGCCAGCCGACATGCCTGATGTATCAAGTTATCCGGTACTCGTAGCAGAATTATTAAAACGAGGCTATACCAAAGAAGAAATAGAGAAAATTATGTCTGGAAACTTTTTAAGAGTATGGCATGAAGTACTTGAAATTTCAGATTCTATGAATAATAGTTCAGTATATTAAAATACATATAGCATAAACATTTCAAGGCAAAACCTGTTTTACACAGGTTTTTTTATAACTTACAATTAGTTATAGTTGACGATCGTCAATTGTAATCTCCAAAGCAAGCTCTAATTTTGTCCAAAAGAATACATTAATTAATTAATTTATTAATAAATATTATGATGAAAAAAGTAGGAATTAGCGCAGTTATTTTACAACTGTTTTTGTTGTTATCAGCAAATGCATTTGCAAATAGCACAATAGAAAAAACACAAACCATAAGAGGTCAAGTAATTGACCAGGATTCCAAAACAACACTTATAGGTGCCAATATTATTATCATAGATAGTGATCCAATCCAAGGCACCAGTACTGATTTAGACGGGTACTTTCGACTTGAGAACGTTGCTGTGGGGCGCTTTAACCTGAAAGTTACCTGTATGGGATATGAAGAACGAATAATCCCTAATATTTTAGTTGGCTCTGGTAAAGAAGTGGTATTGGAAATCGAACTTAAAGAATCGTTCTACAAAATTCAAGATGCTATTATTACGGCCACTTCGCATAAATCAGAAGCATTAAACGAGATGGCCATGGTAAGTGCCAAAGCTTTTTCTGTTGAAGAAACCAAGCGTTATGCCGGTTCTTTTAACGACCCTGCCAGGCTGGTTTCGGGTTATGCCGGAGTAATTGGAAACGTTTCAGGTAATAACGACATTATAGTTCGTGGTAACTCTTCCAAGGGAATTTTATGGCGACTCGATGGAATGGATATACCAAATCCTAATCACTTTTCTGATGAAACTTCAACAGGAGGACCCATCAATGCATTAAATAGCTCTATGTTGAATAATTCTGATTTCTTTTCGGGTGCATTTGCTCCTGAATATGGAAATGCATACTCAGGTGTTTTCGATATGAAATTACGAAACGGGAATAATGAAAAGAGAGAATATACTATTTCACTAGGAATTATAGGCATGGAAGCAACTCTGGAAGGACCTTTTAGCAAAAATTACAAGGGTTCTTACTTGATTAATTATCGATACTCATCACTGGATCTTCTTGATCAGGCTGGTGTTGTGGATTATTACGGAGTTCCTAAATACCAAGATATTTCATTTAAATTTCACCTACCTACAAAGAAGGCAGGAACATTCCAGCTGATAGGATTTGGAGGCTTAAGCAGTATTTACCAGGAAGACTTTGATGAAATAAATGAAGATTCCTTAACGCGAACAGCCGATCTGGGTGCCGATGTTGGATTTGGAGCAATCAAGCATATTTATCCTGTAAATGATAAAACTTTTATTACATCATACATTTCCGCTACCGGAACCAGAAATTCATACGAATACAACAGAAGGTATGCTAATGGCGTTTGGTACAAAGCGTATTACAATGAGTTCATGAATACAACATTAAGGGCATCAACCAATATAAATAGTAAAATAAGCACACATCACAGAATAAAAGCCGGTATAACCTATTCCGATTTGGCATTCGATATGCTGGCAAGAGAAGATGCGCTGGGATCAGGAACATTTAATACTAAATTAAATACGAACGATATAGCAGGCTTAGTACAAGCCTATATAAACTGGAAATACAGACTTGCTGAAGACTTAACCCTGGTATCAGGTGTTCATTATATGCAATTCTTATTAAATAACAGCAGTGCCATAGAGCCGCGTGTAGGTTTAGACTGGAACTTTGCTCCTAAACAATCCTTAAGCTTTGGGTTTGGAATGCATAGTAAAGTAGAAAGCATATCTACCTATTTTGCAACCGTTGAAGATGAAATAACAGGAAATATCTCAACACCAAATGAAAACCTGGGCTTGTCTAAATCCATGCATTATGTTTTAGGATACGCCAACCAAATTAATAAAAATGTAAGCCTTAAAACGGAGATTTATTATCAGCATTTATACAACCTGGCTGTTGAGAACGATCCGAACAGCATGTTTGCTCTTAATAATAAGATCACTGGTTTTGAAGATAAAGACTTGGTAAACGAAGGAACAGGTTATAATTACGGACTGGAATTAACGCTTGAAAGATTTTTTGCCAATAATTACTATTTTCTAATTACAGGTTCCTTATACGATTCAAAGATTAAGGCCATGGACGGAGAGCTTCGAAACTCAAGATTTAATGGAAATTATGCAGGAAACCTGATGATCGGTAAAGAGTGGAAAGTGGGTAAAGAATCTAAAAACAAAACGATAGGATTGAACACCAAAATAACTGTGTTTGGGGGAGGTTATTACACACCTATTGACTTGCAAGCGTCAATTGATGCCGGTTACGAAATGTACCAGGACGATCAGTATTTAGCCGAGAAATCTGATGATGTATTTATGTTAAACTTTGCATTAACTTACAGAAGAAACAGGGAAAAAACAACCCATGAATTAAAGCTCGATTTCCAGAATGCAACCAACAACCAGGCTCTTATCCAGGAATACTATAATGATATTGATCAAAGTGTTGAGAAATTTTACCAGCAAAAAATATTCCCAACTATTTTTTACATCATACAGTTCTAAAAATTGAGATAATCTTATGGTTTTCACATTATAAACCATGCTTAAAATATTTGAAAGCACAAGCCGCATCGCTTGTGCTTTTTTTGCATGTAATATGTTTCGATTGTGCTTAATTGTATTCCAGTAGAACGAACTTCTTGACCATCGTCAATAAAGAAATCAATTTTTTATCCTATTTTTGTCCTGTAAACTAAAAACTGTATTATCTTTTTTATGTTTAAAGTAACTATTAAATCACATACGGATATTGTAAAATAGATAGCCTTACTCCTTATGGCTATCATACTTCGTTTGGGAAATTCACCCAAACATAATACCTTTATATATTAATCATAAATAATTGCTATTCAGGCTAATTCTGTATACCTGCTGTTCGAAAAGAAATTGCAGACTACATAGAGCTAACCACCAATTAATAGCCAAAGTATAACCTGAACAACTGCGTAAAAAAGAGTAACAAGTTGCCAGGATTACTTCAGGAAATATTAAAATTTTACAATCATGAATTTACATTTAAGAAAAACAGAACATACAGAATACTTTACAACAGTAAACTTAACCAGAGAAACATTTTGGAACTTATATAATCCTGGATGTAGAGATCATTTCATTTTACACAATTTTCGTAAAAGCAATGACTTTATCGAAGAATTAGATGTAGTAGCTATATTTCAAGATAAAATCGTAGGACATATGATTTCGACCTTAGCTAAAGTAATCAGCGATGAGCAAAAAGAACATGAAGTATTGCATGTGGGCCCAGTTTCTGTCGATCCAAAATTACAACACCAAGGAATAGGCACGGAATTAATTCAGTATTCTATTAAAGAAGCCAGAAAACTGGGATATAGTGCCATGATTTTATTTGGTAACCCCGATTATTACAAACGTTTTGGTTTTAAGAATGCACAAGAATACCAAATTACCACTCAGGAAGGATTGAACTTCGAAGCTTTTCAGATTTTAGATCTTCAAGGTAACGGACTTACTAATGTAAAAGGTAAATTTTATATACCCAAGTCTATTGAAGTGAACGAAGATGAACTAAACCAATTTGAAGAACAATTTCCTTACAAGGAAAAAGGTGAAGCAAAAATTAAAATTAATCTTTAAAATCTGTAAGCATGAATTTAGAAGATTTAGGATATAACAGCATCAAGGCTATCTACGATAGCTTTGATGACCTTGCCAATTTCGAATTAGGCAGGGTAATGGCCGAACACAAAGAACGATATCTTGTGGGAACAGCAAAAGG
>PKTC01000096.1 GCA_002869305.1 Marinilabiliales bacterium | reverse complement strand
AGTTCAGCTCAATATTTATATTACGAAGAAGGGAAGGCCTTGTGGGTTGCAATGGCTAATGGAGTCTGTCAGATAGATTTATTGTCGCCTTTTCGATATTGGAATGATGACCAGGGTATTAATGGTTCCATTTCGGACGTTGCCAGTTTAGACCAAACATTATATATTTCAACAGGTTCAGGAGTATACTTCACTTCCAGAATTCCTGATAAAAAAGATTACACTATTAACAACTTTGCCCCGGTTGAAGGAAGGTTTGAACAAGCCTGGGGCTTCTTGTATTTCATTTTACCCAATTCGGATTTTGAAAAAATTGATCATTTGCTAAATGATACAGATGCAAACTATACGCCCAGTTCAAAAGACTTATTGCTGATGGTATCATCTAGTACTGGTTTATATCAAATTAAAAATGATAAATCAGATTTGATTTCGGACTATAGTGCTATTTTTGATATTTATCAATATAAAAAGGATCCTACTAAAGTGTTTCTTGGCCTAGCTAATGGAATTGCATTATTGAGCTACTCAAATGGAAATTGGATTGATCATGGGATGCAGTTTAATATAAGTGATAAGATCCGTCAATTAAGTGAAGATTCTGTAGGCAATTTATGGGCAAGTGCAAGTTATAAAGGAGTCTATCAAATTGAAAACCCCTTAAATAAACGGGAAACCCATATTAGAGTATTTGATGAAGCAAATGGATTACCATCGGTTCAGTCAATTCAATTAGCCTTATACGAAAAAGAACTTCTTTTTCTTAGTGAAAATGATTACCTCACTTTAAATAATAAAACTGATAGCTTCAATGTATTGGAATGTCCAGAGGAAAATATTGATGAAGATACCATCGAAAATTATGTAGATACTTTATCGTGGTATAAGGTTTATGAAGCTAGAACTTCTAACTTTTATGTGACAACGTTTTCCGATTCCTCAGAATGGTTTGGTACAACAGATGGGATTTTTAGATACTACTTAACAGCAAAAAAAGACTACAGTATATCACCCACCTTAATAAGAAAAGTAAGTATCGGAGACTCTGTAATATTTTATGGTACCAATTATGAAAATATAGAAACAGAATCGGATACCAGCATAAAACGTTTTCTTAAATCCGATCCAATAGTAGATATTGAAACGGTGCTCGAATATAAAAACAACTCATTAACATTTCATTATGCTCTTCCACATTACGAAGAGGAGTCGAAAAACCAATACAGTTACTACTTAGAAGGATATAATGAGGATTGGTCGCCCTGGACAAGTGAAACAAAAAAGGAATATACAAATTTAAGAGAGGGAGAATATATTTTTAAAGTTAAAGCAAAGAATTTATACGAACTTGTTAGTGTGCCCGCTGAATTTAAATTTCAGATTCTTGCTCCCTGGTATAGAAGATTTGGGGCAATTTTGGCCTATATAATTCTTGGTATACTTTTAATCATCATTATTGTTCGGCTATACACTTATCGGTTAATCAAAGAAAAAGAAAAACTTGAAAAAATTGTTATTGAACGCACCCAAGAAATACTAATGCAAAAGGAGGAAATCCTTGTTCAGGCCGAACATCTGAAAGATGCTAACGAAAGAATTAGTGCTAAAAACGAAGAACTTGAAAAACAAAAATGGGAGATAACTAATCAGGCACTAAAACTGAGAAAGGCTAATGTAGAATTAATTAAATTGTCAAAAGTTGCAAGCGAAACGGATAATGCCATTGCTATTTTTGATAAGGAACTAAACATGGAATGGGTAAATGATGGATATACCAGAATGTATGGATTTACCTATGATCAATATAAAAAAGAAAAGAACATTAATCTAATTGAAGGAAGCGATAACCCAAACATTACAGAGGCCTTGAGAACGTGCGTTGATGAAAAGAAATCTGTTGTTTATCAGTTTAAAACTAAAACTCGCGACGGACGAGAAGTTTGGGCTCAAACCACTTTAACCCATGTATTTGATAAGGACGGTGAAACTATTAATATTATTGCCATCGATTCTGATATTACCAAGATTAAGCTTGCCGAAAAAGAAATTGCTGAACAAAGAGATAAACTTGCTATTAGTAATGCCACGAAGAATAAATTCTTTAGGATTATAGCACACGATTTAAGAAATCCGATCAGTACTTTGGCAGGATCAACCAGTTTAATTTTTAACGATTTTGACGAATATAATAAGGAGCAAACCAAAGGATTTATTGGAGAGCTTAACAGATTATCGCAAACAACATTTAATTTGTTAGAGAATTTATTGGATTGGTCATCAAGCCAGATGGGCGAATTACAGTTTTCACACTCTAAAATCGATTTGAATTTACTTACAATTGAAAACATAGAGCTTATTAAACGAAAAGTTGATTCAAAAAAGATTTTACTTGAATCGACAATACAAAAAGATTGCCATGCGTTTGCAGATGAAAATATGGTTAAAACAATTATTCGAAATTTGCTTTCTAATGCCGTTAAATTTACACCAGACAGTGGAAAAATTGAAATTTCATGCACGGCCGAAGAAGAGTTTGTAAAATACACCGTAAAAGATTCGGGAATTGGAATATCAGAAGAAGATCAGAAAAAACTATTTAGAATTGATAAGCATTATACAACGCCTGGATTGTCGAATGAAAAAGGTTCTGGATTAGGATTAATTCTTTGCAAAGAATTTGTTGAGAAAAATAACGGAACAATTGAAATAGTTAGCGTTCCTAATAAAGGAACTAACATTTCGTTTACTCTTAATAAACATCCCATTTAATAGATTTTTATACCTTTTAACTTTTATTAACTAAGTGCCCAACAATTTTTTCTGTTAATTTGAGTAATTAATATAGCTCACGAATACTCTAGTTAATGACAACACAAAACGAATCAAAATTCTGGGTAAGAAATTCAATCACTATTAAATTTGTAATTATCGGTATATTGATATTGGTTCTTCTAATTCCTGCCAGTATGATTAGACGATTAATTCAAGAAAGAAACTCATTAAGAAATTCAGCAATTTCAGAGGTAAGCTATAAGTGGGGAAATCCTCAGACGGTTGCAGGCCCAATTTTAACCATCCCATATAAAACGTATTATAAAAAGGATAAAGAAATTATTGAAGAAATTCAGTATGCAAGTTTTCTTCCTGAAGATTTACAGATTAAAGGAACAATACTTCCTGAAGAAAGGAAAAGGGGTATTTATAAGGTGGTTGTATACAATACGAATATGGATGTTACCGGTACTTTTAGCAAACCGGATTTTAGTGATTGGAAAATTCTTGATAAAAATATCTTATGGGATCAGGCTAGCATATCTATTAGAATACCAGATATGCGTGGTATTAAGGATGCAATAATTGTTAATTGGAACAACAAAGATTATGAAGTAAATCCAGGAATAAACTATCAAACCATATATACCGGAGTTTCTTCTTTTGTCAATATTTCGGACGAAGCGAAATACAAGTTTGCATTTAATTTAAATCTTAATGGCAGTGAATATTTGCATTTTGTTCCGCTGGGTAAACAAACCAATATTAACATTAAATCTAATTGGTCTAATCCTAGTTTCGATGGAGCTTTTTTACCTAACAATCATACGATAACAGAAAAGGGATTTGAAGCCAACTGGAAAGTTTTACACTTAAATCGATCCTTTCCACAACAATGGATTGGGGATAGTTACGAAGTCAATTCTTCATCGTTTGGAGTGAAATTATTACTTCCTGTTGATCACTATCAAAAGTCGGAGCGATCTGTTAAATATGCTATCATGTTTATATCGCTCACTTTTTTGATATTCTTTTTTACCGAAATATTAAATAAAAAACGTATTCATCCGATTCAATACTTGCTGGTAGGCCTGGGGTTAAGCATATTTTATACCCTCCTAGTATCATTATCCGAACATTTCAGTTTTAACCTGGCCTACTTAATAGCAAGTTCTTCCATTATTACATTAATAACGGCATATTCGCACAGTATGCTAAAAAATGTAAGGCTTACATCTATAGTAGCTTTGGTTTTGATTATTCTTTATGCTTTCTTATTTATTATTCTACAACTGCAAGACTATTCTCTATTACTCGGAAGTGTTGGTTTATTCTTAACCTTAGCTATTGTAATGTATTTATCCAGAAAAGTAAACTGGTATTCCAATCTTAACAATGGTAATGATGTTTCAAATATAATAAGTTGATTGGTTTAGTTTAGTTTTCATTAAATCCGGTTAATTTTTAGCCGGATTTTTATTTAAAAGCTACCCATCCCCGGTCAATAGAAATAGCGTTTATTACCGATGTAATTTGCATAAATTCTTTCTGAAGTATATCCATATCCTCATTTGACGCCTTACCTTCTTGAGCTTCTTTTAATTTAGCTTTAGTATCGCTTTGGGCAATTTCAAGGATTTTTCGTTTGTATGCAATAATTGTTTCAGGAACTATTTTCTTTAATTTCATTTCCTCTGTTTCAATATGCACACCTCCCTTTTTAAATATTTCGCTCAGGGTATATGATGTAGTCAATAAGTCTGCAGCCAATTTACTAATTCCGGCATCAGAATGATATATAAAGTGCTTATTATCTAATTTCTCGCCAGAATTTAAAGCGTCGAGGTATTCTTGAAATATCTGCTTATAAACTAAGTTCTTAAACTCCAGATCATCATTCAGTATTTCACCAATGATATATTCAGCCACCGTAACGCTTCTTGGTTCATCATATTTATCCTCCTGGTAAGTGAATAATGTAACATCAGAATAATGAAGCAGCAAACGTATAATCTCCTTTTCTTGCGCTTCGGAATAAACCTCATCAACAAAAGAAGGAACCGCTGGAGATGCAGTTTTAAAATTCTCATCTGGAGAAATATTTCTTTTATATTCTTTTTCGTAATTCTTTCTTCGAATTTTATTTATTTCTCCATAAAGCACCTTTTCATCTATCTCAAGAATATTACTACACTCCTTGATATAAACTGTTCTTACAATGTTTTCTGGAATTACAGCAATCGAACGCACAATATCAGAGATAAGATTTGCTTTTTTTACAGGATCATTTTTTGATTCGTTAAACAGCAAACGAGTCTTAAAAGTGATGAAATCCTCTTCATTACTTTCAATAAACTCAGTTAGTTCGCTTGCACTGTGGCTTTTTGCAAACGAATCAGGATCTTCACCTTCAGGCAATAGAAGCACTTTTACATTTAGCCCTTGTTCTAAAACAAGATCAATTCCTCGCAAAGATGCTTTTATTCCAGCAGCATCTCCATCATAAATAATTGTAACATTTGGAGTGAACCGTTTAATAAGGCGAATTTGCTCAACAGTTAATGATGTTCCGGATGATGCAACCACGTTTTCAATTCCTGACTGATGCATGGATATTACATCTGTATATCCTTCAACTAAATAGCACTTATCTAATTGGGTAATGGCTTTTTTAGCATAGAACATTCCATACAGAACTCTGCTCTTATGATAAATCTCCGATTCAGGCGAATTCAGGTATTTCGCAGCTTTGGCATCTTTTTTTAGTATACGTCCACCAAAGCCAATTACATTTCCCGACAATCCATGAATTGGGAATATCACTCGTCCTCTAAACCGATCGTATTGTCCATTTTCATTTACAATTGTCAATCCACTCTTCTCTAAAAAATCAACTTTATATCCTTTTTCTTTAGCTGCTATAGAAAATGCATCTCGCACATCTAAACTATATCCCAACTCAAATTTCTTTATAATCTCATCACGAAACCCTCTTTCCTTAAAATAGCTTAATCCGATTGCTCTTCCATCGGTATTATTATGCAGTTTATCTTGAAAATACGAATTGGCAAATTTGGTAACAATCAAAAGGCTATCACGCTCATTCTGCTGCTGAATTTCTTCGGCTGTGAGTTCTTTTTCAACAACTTCTATATGGTATTTTTTTGCTAGATATTTTAATGCCTCGGGATAACCCAGATGTTCATGCTCCATAATAAAATTTACAGCATTTCCGCCTTTACCGCATCCAAAGCATTTATAAATCCCTTTGGCTGGAGATACCGTAAACGATGGGGTTTTTTCATTATGAAAAGGACATAAACCCAAATAATTGACGCCTCTTTTTTTTAGGTTAACAAAGTCTTGTACAACCTCTGTTATTTCAGCCGTATCAATTATCTTTTGTATGGTATTGTATTCAATCATTTATCTATTATACAGTATTTCAGAGCCTTATTAATTAAAGAGTCTTCGCTAAAATACTAAAAATCGACGCAATTTTCTGAATCTTTTATTAAAAAGAAAAATCCTTAAATTAGTAATGTAATTAACATCTTGGTTTTAAAGTATGATCATGAAAAAACTTATTGTTTTAAGCGGCTCTGGAATAAGCGCAGAAAGTGGAATTAAGACTTTTCGCGAAATGGGAGGACTTTGGGAAGAATATGATGTAATGGAGGTAGCAAGTCCACAAGCCTGGGATAGAAATCCCGAACTCGTTATGCGTTTTTATAATGAACGTAGAAAGAAGCTCTTCGAAGCTGAACCTAACTTAGGGCATATTGGATTAGTAGAGTTAGAAGAATATTTTGATGTTCAAATTATTACTCAAAATGTAGATGATTTACACGAAAGAGCAGGCAGTAAAAAGGTGCTTCATTTGCATGGAGAATTAAAAAAAGCTCGCAGTACTTTGGATCCTACATTAATTTATGAATTAGATCATTGGGAATTAAAACTCGGAGATACTTGTGAGCATGGATCGCAATTACGCCCTCATATTGTTTGGTTTGGCGAAGCAGTAACTACAATTTCTGAAGCTGCTACAATTTCTGAAACTGCTGATATACTTGTTGTAATTGGAACATCGCTTAATGTTTATCCTGCAGCAGGATTATTGGATTATACTCCTCCAGGAATTCCAATTTACCTCATTGATCCGAATGACGTTTATACCAGAAATCAACAGGTTACATTTATAAAGGAAAAAGCCAGCGTTGGAGTGCGCCGGCTTATTAAAATATTAAAAGATAATCATCTTAATGATTGATTAAAATCTTCTTAGTATTTAGGAGTTTCCCATCAATTTGCAAAGAACAAAAATATAATCCGTTTTTATAATCCGAAACAGATACTTTCAAATTATCTTGTTTTTCTTCAAGTTTCTTGGTATAAACAACTGAACCTATAGAATTATAAATCTGCAATTTTGCTTCCTTAACAAATATCACATCATATTCAATAAATAAATGATCACTTGCAGGATTGGGATACAACTTAAGCTTTTGAATTTGATAAATATTTGTAGAATCAGGTTGATTCTGATTACTAAAAGGATTTTGTGATCCTTCTTTTTGTAAGGCAAAAACAGAACCAAATAAAAACATACATGTTATATAAAGTAGAAGCTTTTTCATAAGCAGGGGTATTAATTGTTATCTAATATACAAAATAACAAAAACTATACCTATCTATACGTGCTAAAAATGTTAAAGTTTGCTAATAAACCTTAATAAAAGAGATAAATAAAAACAGACAAAAAGGTCGGTTTTAAGAATAATAATTTTATTTTTGAATCCTTTAACACTCTTAATTAACTTTAGAAACCCAAGTTTATGAAAAAATTTTTACCATTACTTTTAATTTGTTTATCATTAAATTTAGTGTCTAATGCTCAGAGCTTTGAGCTGATGAAAAAAGATGGATATGCTCTAGTTGATGGTTCTATTAATATTTCTACTACTAACGATTCAACTACAATAGAAGTCCCAGTTTATGTAAAAAATATTTCGAATAAAGTTAAGGAAGTTTTAGTTAATGTTTATGTTAAAAGCATGGTTGATGGAAGCGCTGCCTCATATTGTTGGGGAGCAAGTTGTTTTGATATAGCAACTTCTACATCAACATCATTTACAACCATCGAAGCTCTTGATACAGCAAAAGAATTTCATAGTGATTATAACCCCAAAAGATATCCCGGTGTAACTGAAATTATGTATACTTTCTATAACAGAAATAACAGTGATGATTCTATTTCATTTACAGTTAACTATGAAATAGTTGTTACGAGTATAGATTACATTTCAGAACTAAAAGAAAGCATTCGTGCATATCCCAATCCTGTTCAAAATTTCTTGAACGTTGAATACAAGCTTCAAGATTATCAAAATGCAAATATTTCATTGTTTGATATTGTTGGAAAAAGATTACAAACACAAGAAATTTATAATAACAGCAATACTGTACAATTAGATTTTTCAGATCTTAAGTCAGGATTATATATATGGACCTTTGAGGTTGATGGAATTCCTATTAAGACGGAAAAGATAATTAAAAGATAAGATCAAAAGCCTGCAAAATTGCAGGCTTTTTTTATTGAATTATTTCCTTTTGAGAAGCTTGCAATACTTCTTTAGTATCATTTTTATATACAAAAGCAACAATAGATGAATTCCTAACATTCCATTCTGGATCAACAGAATATTGATATGATTTGCTTTTAACCATATTTTCTTCCGCCTGTCCATTCAAAATTGCATCACCCCAAGTACCATTTATCGCATCTCTAAGCACATGATTGTGCACATAGAACTCCACATCTTGTTCTCCTACTTCCAAAGAATAGTCCTTTTGCCAGGAAACAATTGAATCCTCAACAAAATATACAGATAACATCAATTCGGCATTCATTGCTTCAAGAAAAATCAAATCAACTT
>PKTC01000266.1 GCA_002869305.1 Marinilabiliales bacterium | reverse complement strand
GCAGCGAACTACTATTTCATGTTTGCTTCTACTTTTTTTATTGCCCTAATAGGAACCTGGGTTACTGAAAAAATTGTCATTCCAAGACTTGGGATATACGATGGAGATGAAATACCAGAGAAACTTGAAAAATTAACCAAACCAGAAAAAAGAGGAATGCGCTTTTCTCTTATTGCAGGAGTGGTTCTTACTGTTATCATTTTATGGGGAATAATACCTTTTGATGGATTCTTGAGGGGAGAAAATGGTGATGTATTGCATTCGCCATTCCTAACGGGAATTGTAGCTATCATTTTTATTGGTGCCAGTATTTTAGGCATTGCTTACGGAATTGGGGCTCGCACGTATAAAAGCGATAATGATGTAATGAAGGGGATGGGTAAAGCCATGGAAACACTGGGGATATACATTGTCCTAACTTTTTTTGCGGCTCAGTTTGTGGCTTATTTTAGATGGACCAATATTGGACTGATTTTCGCTATTAAAGCTGCCGGTTTTATTCAATCGCTGCATTTAGGTTCTATACCTTTAATGATAGCTTTTATTATTTTAGTTGGAATATTAAACTTGTTTATGGGAAGCGCATCGGCCAAGTGGGCCATATTGGCACCGGCTTTTATTCCTATGTTTATGATCTTAGGGTACTCACCTGAATTGGTCCAGAATACTTATAGAATTGGTGATTCTGTTACAAATATAATTTCTCCCATGATGTCGTATTTTGCTCTTATTGTAGCCTTTTTCCAACGATACGATAAAAAGTCAGGCATAGGTACTATTATAGCCACCATGTTACCTTACACGTTTTTCTTTTTTATAGTATGGGTAATTATTTTAGTAGTTTGGTTAATGCTTGGATGGCCGGTTGGACCAGACTCCGGGCTGTATTATCCATGATCACATTAAATCATGGAGAAATTCTTGATAGAAGTTTGTGCTTTGTAGATTTAGATAAACTAAGTGCAGGCTCTTGTTAAAGAATACTTCTCAATGACCTTATTGCGGGTTCAGGAAAAATGATACTAATTAAGTAAGCGGGTTTAAATAATTTAGGGTTTGTACTTGGTAAAAAGACTTCCAGGAAACCAGGAGTCTTTTTTATTATTCATATCGCAATGATTCTGTAGGATTTTTTCTTGCTACATTTAATATCGATATACCAGAAGAAATGACAACAATTATGATGGACAAAAGTGTTGTAATTAGAAAAACCCAAACAGGCGTTTGAATATGGAAAGCATAATTGCTTAACCATTGTACAGATAAAATATACGAAACGGGTATAGCAATGATATTAGCTATTAATATAAGCATTAGAAGCTCTTTAGAAAATAACTTTATTATGCTTCTTGGTGTTCCTCCAAATACTTTTCTGATACCGATTTCCTTTGTTCGTCGTTTTGCATTATAAAACGAAAAACCAAAAACGCCCAGTGAAGCAATAA
Organism: Marinilabiliales bacterium; assembly: GCA_002869305.1. Classification (GTDB taxonomy): domain Bacteria; phylum Bacteroidota; class Bacteroidia; order Bacteroidales; family UBA12077; genus UBA12077. The sequence goes on along the minus strand of PKTC01000266.1, from coordinate 7,401 downwards.
GGATTGCAATAAATGTAAAGATATTAAGTGTAGTCGAAAAATTGTGGTCTTTCGTATAGTTAGCTCTCAAAATATCCTCAAAAAAATCATATTCAAACTTACTCTTTCTTGGGCCAAATTCGTTCCATGTACTTTCTAAAAAGTCAAGTATACTTTCATAATTATTATCATTTACCCGCACGATAACCTGAGAAAGCATTTGGTCAGTATGCTTTAGTAAAATGGCTACAGGAGGAATTTCAGAATGCAGAGATTTAAGATAAAAATCATTTACAACACCTGTTATTACATAGGATTCTCCAGAAATGGTTTTAATAGTAGTTCCCACGGGGTTACCTGTGCTAATTAAATTAGCGGCAGTCGTATTTAGTATAACCGATGAAGTATCAGAAAGATTATTGTCATAAAAATTCCTTCCATACTTCAATTTAATATCCATTGTTGGTATATAATTCCAGTCTACTCGAAGTTCTGAAAAATCGATCTCATTTTCTGAAATGGGTATTATGTATTTATCTCTTGACGATCCTGAAGTCTGCAGAGCACTAAAAACTTCCTAAGCATTTTCAATCGCCGGATTTTTTTTAATCTCATTAATAAAGCTGCGGCAGCTTGTAAGGCTATGGTCATGAGGCGGGTGAACAATAATTAATTTTTCTTCATTGTATCCCAAATCAATATTATTCATATACTTCACTTGTTTAGCAGTTACAAATGAAAAAACAACAAGAATGATAAATGCCAGCAGCTGAAACATAATAAGAGCTTTCTTGAGGCTAACTTTCTCTTTTGCCGATGAAAATCGCTTTTTAAATATTTGATCAGGATTAAATGCAAGAAGATATACAGCAATATAACTGCCTGAAATTAATCCAACGAAAATCGTTAACAAAAACATCCCGCTTAGGTACATGAAATTTTGGCTATAATTTAGATCAAATTCCCTGCCCATTATTGTATTAAAATATGGAAGTACTAATTCTGACACTACACCGGCTAAAGGAAAAGCAATAAAAGTAAATAGTATCGACTCTATTAAGACCTGCAGCAGTATATGTTTTCTTGATGCACCTAAAACTTTCTTTACTCCTATTTCTGTTAATCGTTGGGATGATTTTCCAATATTCAGAATGATATAATTGATCGATACAATTAATAGTATTATTAACCCTATAAATGAATATATGCTAATGGTCTTGTAATTCCCCTGTGAAAAGTTATAATATGAAAAAAAATCAGATTTGAAATAAATGTCTTCTAATTTTTGTAGAGCATAAATATACGGTTGGTCTGGGTGATTTTCTTTTCCAAATTGATTCAGTTTTTCTTCAAAGTCCTTTTGATTTATCTGGTTTTTAAACAATATAAATGTAGATGTAGCAGAAATTCCCCATTCTCTATCCCTTATATGGCCCTGTGCTAAATCTATATTACCAAAAAAATTTGCTTGAATGGACGAGTTTGAAGGGAAATTTTCGATTACACCTGTAATAATGAATTCGTGTTCAGCTCTTGTGTCTTCAATAGTTAACGATTTACCTACAGGATTTTCATCTGGAAAATATTTTTTTGCCATCCTCTCAGTCAATACAAGCGATTGCAAATTTTGAATCAAATTATTTTTATCCCCAAGCAGTACCTTAAACGAAAAAATATCAAAAAAAGCCTGATCTACAATAAAAAAACGGTCAGATCTAATTAGATCATCCTTAAAGTGAATATACTGTCCTCCATAAAAATGATCATAGCTATACATTCGAGTAATATTTTCTATTTCAGGAAAAGCCGTTTTAACATTTTCTGCGAATATCAAAGATGTTGAGTTATATGCTATTTCCTCATCGCCTGACTTAAACTTGATATAGGTTCTATATATTTTGTCTTTTTTAGCATGAAATTTATCGGTAGACAATTCATTCAGCACAAACAATAAAATTAAGAATACACAAGATAGTGCTAAAGTGAGCCCGCCTAAATTGATTAATGAATTCATTATATCCTTAACCAAGTTCCGAAATGTCATTTTAATATAATGCCAAATCATGATAAAAGACTTTTTTGAAAATCCGATTTCAAAAAACAGGCCAAAGTTGTATCTTGTTGTTTTTTAGGCATTTAGTTTCGGCTTGTGTGTGTTAGATTGTTGCTTTCCCCAACAATGCAATTGCTAAATCGAACACTTATAGTTTACCAATATATAAATTAAAACTCTTGATAAGCCAAAGGTGGGCAAAAGTTCATAAAAGACTTCTAGGTAATTTGTAGTCTCTTGTTGTTAAGTGAGGGTTAAAAAATTCATTTTATGGAATACTTACTTTTAGTAAATTATTATTTACAATTAGCTAAAAGCCATCTTTCTTTAAAGTTCCTTTATAGTAACACGAAATTGGAACATCCGTTGCTCCTTCATCTTCTAAGTATTCATCCAACTGTATGGCTAAAACATTAATTGTAAATTCATAAGAATCGCCAGATCTGACAACCACAGAGTTTCCTGTTGAAATAATATAAAATGTGCCTCCTTCCTCAGTATGAGCATCAAAATTTGTAACAATAATTCCACAAAATGTACCCGCAGGAAAAACCTCCGTAGTATCAACAATGTAAGATCCACCGTTGAGATTATCTGTACTTTCGCAGAACATTTCTAAGGCTACCATATGACCTATACCTGTAGGATTTTCTAAATTATCCATGTTAAAATCCGAAGACAATAAATCAACATCAAAATTATATCCCTGATTCGATTCCCATCGTTCTCTATTGTAAATAATACCTTGCGATAACTCATAAGAAATTCCATCAACAGTCAGCGTTCCTGTCCCTGTACTTTCATTATTATCCTTATCATCATCCGAACATGATATGAAAAGCAAAGGGAATAAAAAAATCAATAAAAGATTCCTGTATGTTTTCATGATTCTTTAGGTTGGTTAGTTTTACAAAGTTACAACCTGAAAAAAGCGAAGTCAATAGAAATTGCTGAATATTAATGTTTTATCAAAAACAAATCCTTTTTGCTCTTCATATTCAAATCAAGAGGCAAATCCTCGTTTTCAGAAGCTAAAATGGGATGCATACTGCAACGAAAAAGACTTCTAGAGGCTAGAAGTCTTTCTGCTGTTAAATAAATGTAACTGTCTGGTTTCTTAAGAATTCTAGTTCATTCTCACTTTTTCAAATAAATCATCACCCCAGGTTCTTTTAATAACTTCCTTTTTATATTCCGTATAAAAATCAACTTTTGTGTTATTTCCCAAAGCTTTATAAGAATCTATTAAACCCATCAAAATTGGTATATTATCGGGATATTGTTTTAATCCAATCGTAAACTCTTCGATGGCTAATTCGTAATCGCCCTTATTAAAATGGTTTCTAGCAGGATTAAGAATAGATTCTACTCCCTTTAAATTACTTTCAAGATAATCATCCGTAATATCTTTCGCTTTTGTGGTAATAAAACTACATGGTAATTCTCGTGTAACTTTTTCTGTTACACTTCCCATTAAAAGTTTACTTAATCCAGTTTTGCCAGTGGTGCCCATCAACAATAGATCTGCATTACTTCCTTTAATGGTTTTATAAATTTCAACGAAAGGTATTCCCATTAAAAGTTCTTTTTTGTATTCTAAAGATTTAAAATCAATTTCACTTAAAAACTTATCAAACTCTTTCTCCTTTTGTTTTCTTAAATCTTTGTTGTCTTCTTCTATGTTCTGACTTATTCGAAGAGAAGTGCTAACAATCGGCACAAAAACATTTATAACTGTTAATCCTGCATCAAACCTTTCAGCTAGTGTAATTGCGTTTAGTAAAGCTCTTTTGGAAGCATCAGAAAAATCCACCGGGCAAACTATTTTACGAATAGGTTGTACCTTTTCGTTTTTAACTACCCATAAAGGTATTTGATTCTTCCGCATTAGTTTTTCAACGGTAGTGCCTAACTTAAATTTATCATTACCGTCCTTGGAACCTGAACCGGCTACAATTAAATTTACGTTTCTGCCTTGGGCAACTTGAATTATTTTCTCAAATACAACCCCTCTTTCTATGATAACCTCAGAAACATATACATCTTCTTTTAATATCTTCTCTTTAACTTCTAATAGATTATTATGAACAGTTTGCTCAATCAAAATTTTTGTTTCCTCCGAAACAGCTTCTTCTGTTAAAACATGCATTAGAGCAATTCGCGATTTAAACTTCTTCGCTAACTGTATGGAGGCCTCAATAGCTCGATCTGAGGATTCACTAAAATCAGTTGTTACTAAAATATCTTGCAGTAATTTCATAATATCAGGCTTTTAAATGTACTTTTATTTTAAACAAAGAATTCAGAATTTTGTTTATGAAAAAAGGGGGAATAGTTAGACTAAAACAAATTCTTTAGGAGATGACAAAATTTATAAAGTATGTTGAGCGGTTTATTATTTGGGGAATCTTAATCGTTATGTCGGTAATTTTAGTATTGGCATTTATTGATATCGTTTATGAGATTACTAAAAAAATAATGGAAGAGCCCATTTTTATCATTGATTCTTCAGGTCTTATGGGACTCTTTAGTTTATTCCTGGTTTTACTTATTGGATTAGAACTTTTAGAAACCGTAAAGGCTTACTTAAAAGAAGATATTGTACATGTCGAATTTATCATATTGGTTGCAATTATCGCAATAGCAAGAAAAGCAATCGTTTGGGATTTTAAGAAATATACTACAGAAGAACTTATTAGTCTTGCCATTATGACCGTTGCTTTAGGTGTAACCTATTTTCTGGTTAAGAAAGCTGATGTGAATATTAAAATAAGCAGAAAAAATAAAGTCAAAGAATAATTACTCCATTTTCTCATCTTTCTCCTTATAGGATTTAGCTACAGAATGCGCAGCTAATGGCGCTGTCAAATATATAAAAAGAATAACCAAAACCGATTTAATCCAAATGATTCCTGAGTTAAAGAATAAGGCTATTCCAATAATTAATAGCAAAATACCAAAGGATGTTGCCTTTGTGGTCGCGTGCATTCTACTATAGAGATTATCGAAGCGCAACAAGCCCAATGCAGCTATAAAAATAAAGGCTGACCCTAATAAAACGAATATTGAAATAATAAAAATCACTGTTTTTTTGTTTTTAAGTAAGTTGATATGGATATCGTACCTATAAATGAAATGAGCGAAATAATAATCACCACATCAAAATATAAAGCTTTATTAACAACCATACTATACAGTAAAATAAATCCCATTACAATAGAAGCAATTAAATCCAATGAAACAATTCTATCATAAACGGTTGGTCCCGAAATTAATCGGTACAGTGAAATTAGCATTGCAGACAAAAGCAATATAAATGCAATGACACTAATGATATTTAAAGGTTCTAATTCCATATCAATTGATTAAATAGTTTATTTTATTTTGAATGGCTTCTATTTCAGTTCGCACTTTTTCTTTATTCTGATTATACAATATATGAATTTCAATACAATTCTTTTCTTCATTAATATCAATGGTAAGTGAACCCGGAGTCATTGATACCAGGTTGCTAAATAAAAGCAAGCCAAAGTCTGATTTTATTTTTAATGGCAGTGTAATAAAATCGGGCATAGTATGCATTTTGGGTGTAACAATATCGAAGGCGATATAAATATTCGCTTGCACCAGTTTTACCATATAGAAAAGTACAAATTCAACGATAAAATATGTTTTTTTTACGATTCTCATAAACGATTAATAATTTAAAACTTGCTCTATATATGTTGATGAATTCAGTAATTGATTAGCAGCATCCATCGTAAGATCAAAAACGTGAACTGCAAAAACACCCATGAAAATACTTGCCATACCTAGTATAACCGATGGTAAAACTTCCATAAAACTCAACTTTTGTAATTTTTCTAAGTCATACTCGTTTGTTGGTTGTTTTTTAAGAAAAGCTTCGTTCCAGATCTTCACCATCGAATATAGTGTTAATAAGCCTGTAAGAACAGACACAAATACAACAATATAATGCCCTTCGTCAATACCCGCTTTAATTAACATAAATTTTGCAAAAAATCCCGATAAGGGAGGCACTCCCGCAAGAGCAAAAGCTGGTATAATAAATAAAATTGCCAAAAAGGGACTTTGTTTCAATAATCCTCCAATATCTTTTAGATAGAAAGAACCTTTCAATTTATGGATAAGACCAGCCACTAAAAAGGTATTTGTTTTAGCTACCATATTATGAATTGTAAAAAATATGGCTCCGGCAATTGCTAAAGGGGTAAAAATTCCTAGGCCCATAATCATATAACCTATCTGACTTATAATATGATATGATAAGATTCTTCGTGTATCGTAATGTATGGATGCAGACATTCCTCCAACGACCATTGTAAATCCGGCAATAACAAGTAAAAGCTTATGCCAAAAAACCTGGTCTTGAACAAAAAACAAAGTAAAAAACCGAATAAATGCGTATAAACCCACTTTGGTTAAAAGTCCGGCAAAAAGTGCTGATACCGTTATATTTGAAGTATGATAGGATGCCGGTAACCAAAAGAACAATGGAAAAACGGCTGCTTTTATTCCAAAGGCAATAAAAAATAAAATTGCAGAAGTATTCATTAAAATAGCCTGATCATCGTTTTTTAGAATTTCGGCTAAATACGCCATATTTAATGTGCCTGTTTTTCCATAAAGCAAACCCAAACCCGCCAGAAAAAATAAAGAACCGAGCAGATTAAGTGCTAAATACTTAATTCCACCTTCGAGTTGTTGTTTAGAATTACCTAAGGTAATCAACACAAGAGAGGACATCAACATAACTTCGAACCATACGTATAAGTTGAAAACATCACCCGTTATAAAAGAACCATTTATACCCATTACAAGGGAAAAGAAAAATACATAAAACTTTGAATTTTGCTGTTTCTCTTCTAAAAAGGACAATGAATATATGGATATGGTAAATACGATTAATGAGGAAGTAATAAGCATAATGCCACTCAGGTAATCGATGACTAAAGTTATTCCAAAAGGAGCCTTCCACCCGCCCATATGAATAAGTAGAATCCCGTTATCCTTTATGCCATGCAATATAAAAATAGAAGCTATTAACAATATTAAACTTCCGGTTACGCTCACCCATTTTGATACATGATTGGAGCGTACCAATATCAATACAATGATTAGTATAAATGGAATTAATATGGGAAGAGCAGTTATTATCATAATTAACTATCTGTTTTTTTTAATTGGTCCAAATCGTCGGTGCCTGTTATTTCAAAAAATTTGTATTTTAATGCCAAGGTGTACACCGTTATTCCAAATCCTATAACTATTGCTGTTAAAACAAGAGCTTGCGGAAGTGGGTCAGATAACTCCTTCGTATTTATAACGCCCTCTTTAAGAAAAGCAGG